>JBAZLW010000001.1:0-31520 GCA_041650095.1 Hydrogenophilaceae bacterium
TCGCGGTGGAGATAGACATGGCGCATCTGGCGCAGGGCCAACCACAGTTTGAGACCGTAGGCGAGGATGAATGCGGCGATAAAAACGTTGTGGAATGAAGGCATTAGCTGCTTGCGATGACGGTGTCCGGGCGATTATGCCACAATCGCCCCTCACTAATTCCTGGATTGCCCATGGCTCAAAACGATACTCACCTGGTCTGGATCGACATGGAAATGACCGGTCTCAATCCGGACGGCGATCGCATCATCGAAGTGGCCTTGGTGGTGACCGACAAGGACCTCAATATCGTCGCGGAAGGCCCCGTGCTGGTGGTGCACCAGGCGGATGCCGTGCTCGACGCGATGGACAACTGGAACAAGGGCACTCATGGCAAGTCCGGCCTGATCGACAAGGTGAAGGCCTCGCTGCTCACCGACGCCGACGTCGAGGACGCCATGATCCACTTCCTCAAGCAGCACGTGCCGGCGCGCACTTCGCCCATGTGCGGCAACTCGATCTGCCAGGACCGCCGCTTCCTGGCCCGCTGGATGCCCAAGCTGGAGGCCTATTTCCACTACCGCAACCTCGACGTGTCGACCCTTAAGGAACTGGCCAAGCGCTGGAAGCCGCAGATCATGGACGGCTTCAAGAAGGCCAACAGCCACACCGCCCTGGCCGATATCATGGAATCGATCGAGGAGATGAAGTATTACCGCGAACACTTCATCCGCCAGGACTGATACGAATTAACAATAACTGCCCAGCAGACATAGAGAGAAGGACGAAGCATGAAACCCGGCACCACCTATTCCATCGAGGTCAATCCGCGCATTCCGGACCGCCTGTCGCGCTTGAAGGAACTGGCGGAGAACCTCTGGTACAGCTGGGATCGTCCCAGTCGCACCCTGTTCGCTCGCCTGCATCCCGGCCTCTGGGGCGCCGTCGGCAACAGTCCCAAGGCCTTCATGAAGCGGGTCGACGAGGAAAGACTGCTGGAGGCGGCAGCCGACCACATCTTCCTGGGCAACTACAACCGGGTGCTGTCGGCCTTCGACACCTACATGAGCGAACCGCTGCACCGCGATGCCGCCCTGCCGTTCAAGGAAGGCGACCTGGTCGCCTATTTCTGCGCCGAATTCGGCTTCCATGAGAGCTTCCCGATCTATTCCGGCGGCCTCGGCATCCTGGCCGGCGACCATTGCAAGGCGGCCTCCGACCTGCGCCTGCCCTTCGTCGCGGTCGGCCTGCTGTACCGGCAGGGCTATTTCTCCCAGCGCATCGACAACGACGGCCACCAGATCGCCACCTACACCGATTCCGACTTCGACGATCTGCCCATGCATCCGGCCATGAACCGGGAAGGCGGCGAGGTCCATGTCGAGATCGACTTCCCCGGCCGCAAGGTCGTGGTCAAGGTCTGGGAGGCCATGATCGGCCATGTCCGCATGCTGCTGCTCGACACCGACCTGCCGGAAAACAACCCGGAGGACCGCTACATCACCCACCAGCTCTACGGCGGCGACAAGCAGACCCGGATCCAGCAGGAGATCGTCCTCGGCGTCGGCGGTGTGCGCGCCCTCAAGGCGCTGGATGTCCACCCGACCGTCTATCACATCAACGAAGGCCACGCCGCCTTCCTGGTGCTGGAGCGGGTGCGGCGCAAGGTCAAGGGCCACGGCCTGTCGTTCCAGGCGGCCCTGGAGGCAGTGGCGGCCGGCACGGTGTTCACCACCCATACCCCGGTGCCGGCCGGGCATGACCATTTCGGCGAGGACATGGTCTGGGAGTACTTCGGCGACTGCTGCGAAGACCTGGGCATGAGCAAGACCGATTTCCTCAAGCTGGGCGGCGCCGACCATGGCCAGGATTTCAACATGACTCGGCTGGCCCTGAACGGCTCCCGTCATCACAACGGCGTCTCGCGCATCCACGGCGCGGTGTCCTCGCATATCCTGGCCGACATGTGGCCGCAGGTGACGCCGGACGAGTCGCCGATGGACTACATCACCAACGGCGTCCATGTCGCCACCTTCCTGGCCCAGGAGTGGCAGGACCTGTTCGACACCAAGCTGGGCTACGAATGGCGCCGCCGCCTGACCGACCAGGCGTTCTGGCAGCAGGTGGAAAACATACCCGACCATCACTTCTGGTCGGTGCACCAGGGCCTGAAGACCCAGATGCTGCATGCCGTACATCACCGCATCACCCAGCAGCACCTGCGCAACCACGGTTCCGAGGCCCACCTGGACCGGATGCTCAAGTATGCCAACCCGCTCGACCCGAACGTGCTGGTGATCGGCTTCGCCCGCCGCTTCGCCACCTACAAGCGGGCCACGCTGATGTTCGAGAACATGGACTGGATGCGCCAGATCATCAACGATGCCGGTCGGCCGGTGCTGTTCATCTTCGCCGGCAAGGCCCATCCGGCCGACAAGCCCGGCCAGGAACTGATCAAGCGCATCCACGAGATCTCGCGCTGGCCGGAGTTCGAGGGCAAGCTGTTGATGGTGGAAGGCTACGACCTCGGCCTGGCGCGCCGGCTGGTGTCCGGTTGCGACGTCTGGCTGAACAACCCGATCTATCCGCTCGAGGCTTCCGGCACCTCGGGCATGAAGGCGGCCATGAACGGCTGTCTCAACCTCTCGGTCACCGACGGCTGGTGGGACGAGGGCTATGACGGCAGCAACGGCTGGGCGATCAAGCCGGCCCCCGAATATTACGACGAGGCCCGGCGCAACCGCGAGGACAGCCAGACCCTCTATGAACTCCTGCAGGACCAGGTCATCCCGATGTATTACCGGCGTGGCGAACTGGGCTTCTCGCCGGAATGGGTGCGCATGGCCAAGCGTTCCATCACCACCCTGCTGCCGAAGTTCAACTCGATCCGGATGGTGCGCGAATACGTCGACAAGTTCTACGCCCCGGCCAGCCGGCAATGGTCACGCGTTGTCGCCGACGAATACGCCGCCGCGCGTGTCCTGGCGGAATGGAAGGGCCGCATCCACCATGCCTGGGGCGGCGTCACCCTGCGCCGGCTGGACGATCCGGTCCGGCGCATCACCTACAGCGAAGGTGTCCAGGTCCAGGTGGCGGTCAATCTTAACGGCCTGACCCCGGACGACGTGCGGGTGGAGATGCTGGTCGGGCGTGCCTCCCGGCAGGGCCAGGAAAAGGAACTGCGCCTGCAGCCGTTCACGGCCACGGAGGTCATCGGTAACGAACAGGTGTTCACCCTGGCGATGACCCCGGAGCATTGCGGCCGTCTGATCTACCGCATCCGGGTCTATCCCTGCCACCCGCTGCTCACGCAATCGTTCGAGATGGGGCTGATGATCTGGCTGTAGGGCGGATGAGCCGCGCAGCGGCGTTATCCGCCAATCAGGTACCACCGTTCGGCGGATAACGGCCTACGGCCTCATCCGCCCTACGCCCGCCGCTTGGCCAAGGTGTCTTCGTACAGGTTCAGGTATTCGCGCGCGCTGCGTTCCCAGCTGAAGTCGCGGCTCATGCCCGCCTGCATGAGCCGTTTCCAGGCGCCCTTGTCGGCATGGAGCGCGAGGGCCCGCTCGATGGCCAGCCAGAGGCCGTGGGCGTTGGCATCATGAAACACGAAACCGGTGACGGCATCCTCGACGGTGTCCTTGAGGCCGCCGGTGGCATGCACGATCGGCACCGTGCCGTAATGCAGGCTGTACATCTGGTTGAGCCCGCAGGGCTCGAACCGGGAGGGCATCAGGAAGATGTCGGCGCCGGCCTCGATGCGGTGCGACAAGCCTTCGTCATAGCCGATGGTGGCTGAAATGCGGCCGGGATAGGCTGCGACCAGTGCGCGCAGGGCGGTCTCGATGGCCTTGTCGCCGGTGCCCAGGATGGCCAGTTGGCCGCCCCGGTCGATGATGCCGGGCGCGACCTGGATGATCCAGTCGAGCCCTTTCTGACTGGTCAGCCGGGAGACGACGCCGAACAGGGGGGCCAGCGGCGCGATTTCCAGGTTCAGGTCAGCTTGCAGGGCGTCCTTGCAGCGCCGTTTTCCGGCCAGCGCGCGGGCCGAGTATGTGGCAGGCAGGTGCGGGTCGCTGGCGGGATTCCAATCGGCGGTGTCGATGCCGTTGATGATGCCGGTCAACTGGTCCGCCCGCGTGGTCAGCAGGCCCTGCAGGCCCATGCCCAGCGGTTCCTGGCGGATTTCCTCGGCATAGGAAGGGCTCACCGTGGTGATCCGGTCGGCGTAGAACAGTCCGGCCTTGAGGAAGGACAGGCTGCCGAAGTATTCGACGCCGGCAATCTGGAAGCTCTCCGGCGGCAGGCCGAGACTGGCGACCATCGCGGGCGGGAAGATGCCCTGGAAGGCCAGGTTGTGGATGGTCATCACCGAGGCTACCGGGCGGCCGGCGAAGTGCAGCCAGGCCGGCGCCAGGCCGGTCTGCCAGTCGTTGCAGTGAAGCAGATCGGGGCGCCAGTCGAGCGGCGATTCGGCCGTGCACAGGATGGCGGCGACGCGCGACAACAGCCCGAAACGCTCGGCGTTGTCGGGGTGGTCGACGCCGCTGGCGTCATGGTAGGGCCCGCCTGCGCGCAGATAGTAGGCCGGCGCGTCGATGACGTAGACCGGCACGCCCGAGTCGGGCATCGCACCCAGCAGCAAGCGGGAATCGACCAGGCCGGGCAGGCCGGTGAACCGGGCCACTTCCTGGGCATTGTCCAGCGCGGCCAGGACGGCGTGATAGCCGGGCAGCAGCAAGCGGCAGTCGATGCCCAGTTCGCGCAGGGCGGCCGGCAAGGCGCCTGAAACGTCGGCCAGGCCGCCGGTCTTGATCAATGGGCGGGCTTCGGAGGTGGCGAAAAGTACGGTTTTCATGAAGGCGTCTTTGGCGTGGGTTGCACTGTCGTCAATTCAGTCGACCAGTATATAAGCTTCGTCTGATGGTTGTCCTTTGGTGTATGGCTGGGACACCGGTTGAGGCAAAAAAAACCTCCGGTGGAGGCCGGAGGCGAAGCAGCTTTTAGGCCGCGGTCTGACCGGGGCTGACCGGTCAGGGCTTGAGGAGAGGGTGGCTCGATCAGAGTTCGTCGAGGATGCGCTGGCGCAGGTGCTTGTATTCCTCTGGGCTGATCAGGCCCTGTTTGCGCAGGGCCTCGATGCGTTCAAGCCGGCCGGAGTAAGTTTCGGCCGCGGCCTGGGGTGCCCTGCCGGCGGCCGGGGCGCGATAGTCCGGATCGCACTTGAGCCTGGCCTGGATGTCCGCGCCCAGCAGGTGGTCGTCGACGTCGACGGCATAGGTCTCGCAGCCCGGTTTCCTGAACGACAGCTTGCCATAATAGCGATAGGACAGACCGACGAAGCCGGACGCGAAGTGCTCCGCCGGGGCGATTTCCAGGGGCGTGACACCCAGCTCGGCGCCGTTGGCATAGACCGTGGCCCCGGCCGGATCGGATGCCAGCTTGATCCGGTTGGACTTCTCGTTGACCACCAGGCCGCCGCAACCGGCCAGCAGCAAGGCCAGCACGATGGCCATGCTGCCCGCCCCCATGTCTCGAGTCTTCATGCCCATGTTCAGAAGATCGCGGTCAGTTGCACGCCGATCTTGTCGCCCACGCCATTCAGATTGACGTTGGCGTTGGTGCATTGCGCCGTGTTGGCCGTGCACTTGAAGTCACGCATTTCATAGTTCACCGTTACCCGGGTCATGGGATTGAAGTGGTACTGCACGCCAAAGGTCCACTTGTCGAACTGGTGTTCGTCGTTGCGGGCCTCGTTGAAGGTGGCAGTGTCGTAGCGCAGGTCCAGCTCCCACTTGCTGTTGGGGATATACCAGCCGCCTTCGACGTACCAGCCATTGCCTTTGGCGTCGGCGCCGTTGTTGGCGCCGGTGCTATTGGCGGCGTTGGCGAAATAGAAGCTGGGCTTGTCCGGTCCCTCGAAGATCATGCCATCTGCGGTGATGTATTCGGCGGTGAAGCGGAAGGGCTTGTTCATGTATTTCATGCCCAGGCCGGCGCGGTTGCGATCATATTTCTTCAGGTTGTCGACGCTGTCATTGGTGTTGTCCAGCTGGCGCGAGCCCCATTGCCCCCAGCCGAAGAACTTGAGGCCTTCCGCCTTCGGGCCCTTGCCGCCGTACTTCTTCTCGGCCGACAGATAGAGGTACTTGTCGTATTCGCCATCGCTGTTCTTGAACTCGATGCCATTGCCGTTGCCCACCATGGCGGCGTAGGCGACCTCCCAGTCCTTGCCCACATCGAAGGCATCGAAGACCTGCACGCCGACGTCGCGGAAGCCGCCGACCGGGGTGGTAAAGCCGTTCAGGGAGCCGCCGCCCTGGAGTTGCTCCTCGGTCTGGGCCGGCAGATTGGCCGTGTATTTGGCATTCGGGAAGCGCTCCAGCAACAGGCCGTTGGCGACTTCGGTGAAGTTGATGTAGTCGAAGACATGGATGGCCTGCAGGCCTTCCTCGGCGCCGGGGGTCTTGAACAGGCCGGCGCGAACGCGCGCCCCGGGAAGGTAATTCAGGGTGATGCTGGCATCGATCATCTTGGCGATGGTGTTGTCGCCGGCGCAGTGGGTGATGCAACTGTTGCCGAACTCGGCCATCAGGAAGTAGTTGATGCGGCTGTCGATCGGGAAGCCGGTGCCGCGGACGCCGAGGCGGGCACGGTTGATGTTGAAGCCGGATTGGGAATCCAGGTCGGGACCGAGCAGCTTGGGCGGGACATACTGGCCGGATGGGTTGGCATCGCTGAAGTCCTTTGAATAGTTCATCTGGAGGAAGCCCCAGACGTTGGCGCGCGCGGAAGCGCCTTCCGGTTCGGTGCCCTGCAACATCAGCCAGTTGGCAGCCTGAGCCGGCAGGGCGGTGCCGGCCAGGGCGAGGGCGCAGCTGGCGCCGAGCAGGGTGCGCTTGAATAGTTTGTTGGCTTGCATTCGTTTCTCCTTGAGCGGGATCGATCAGGATCGAATCAGGGCGGGTTTCCCTGTCGATCGGTTATTCAGCTATCGCTGCGGTGTTGGTCAGGGTTTGACGTAGATGTAGCCCTGCTTGACCAGCTCGCCGATGCGCACGATGCCGCCGGGCACCACCTTGGCGACCGGGTTCAACCTGGGTTCCTCGCCGAGCTGCTTGGTCATGCCCTTGAGGGTGTTGCCGCAGGCGGAGAAGCGCACCCCGCTCTGGGACAGGGAGTCCAGACGCTCGGCGTTGACGTTGTTGGCGAACATCAGGCGCAGGCCGGGGCCGTAGGCCACGATCTCGATGTCCACCGCGCCGGGCGGGTAGGCCTCGAGCAGGTTGGCGGCGTTGTTCAGGATGAGTTCCTGCTTGGATGGGTCCATGTCGCTGATGTGCAGGACGTACTTGTAATCGGCCAGGTTTTGATCCGCCGCCTGCGCCGGAGCGGCGAGGAGCAGCAGTGAAGCAAAGGCCAGGGCCAGGGTGCGAAAAGATCGGTACATGGTGAGTCTCCTGATGATTGCTGATAGTGGATTGCGCACTTGGCCATCGGGCCGGGCGTCTGCTCAGGGCAAGGCTCCGCCCTGGCGGCAATCGCCAAAATTTCGACGCATCTCGGTAAAGCCTCCCAACGACGGAGGGCCCCCCCATCGCTTCAAACAGCACCGGCCGGGCCGGTGCTTTGCTGCCGGTTCTACGGTTTCAGGTAGACGTAGCCTTCCCTGGCCTGGAGCCTGCCGATCTCGGCCACGCCGGAGGGCACCACCTGGGCCTCAAGGATCACCGCGCTGTCATCCAGCTTTCTGCCCTTGAGGGTGTTGCGGCAGACATCGAAGGTGACGCCGCGGTCCTTCAGGCCGGCGACCTGGGGCTCGAACGCGCCCTTTTCGTCCTTGGCGTCGTTGAGCAGGAAGTCGATGCCCTTGCCGTGGGTCACCACGACGATCCTGACGCCGGGGCTGGCATTGAGGTGGTTCTCGATGTTGCGCATGGCCGTGCGGGCGACGCTGGCGTCGTTGATGTGGTAAACCACCTTTTCCTGCGCTTCGGCCTGGGCCGGGTCGGTCGTGGTGGCCGGCGCTGCCTGGACAGCGGTCGGAGAAAATACGGCGAGCCATAGCGCCAGCATCAGGGTGTGTTTCAAGTCGGTCTCCTCAGTGAATATTTCCTGGCAGGGATTTGCCTGCCTGATCTGGAAGACGGTTGGGATCGCGCCTTTATTCCCTGTTTTTCAAGGAAAAAATATTTGGAATAAATCTAGCGTTCGTGCGTCATTACATTTATGCGTGTCGTTTGACAGCGCTTTAATTTCAAGGCGGACAGGTGAACAAGCTCGTATATCTATTCAGCGCCGGATTGCGCGGACGCCTCACGGCGATGCGGCCGCGGCTTTACCGCCTGGCCTATGCCTGGTGCCACGATGGCCACCTGGCCGACGACCTGACCCAGGAGACGCTGGCCCGTGCCATCGACCGTGCCGGCCAGATCAAGGACGAGGCGGCCTTCGAGGGCTGGCTGTTCGCCATCCTCAACAACTGCTGGCGTGACTATCTGCGTCGCTGCAAGGACTGCGTGGATATCGAGGATATCGACGAGGCGGTGTTCGCCCATGACGCCACGCCCGAGCGCCTGTATGCCAGCCGCCAGGCCAGCAACCGTGTCCGGACAGCCATCGCGCGCCTGCCAGTGGGACAGAGGCAGGCGCTCACCCTGGTCGATATCGAGGAATACAGCTATGCCGAGGTCGCGGCGGTACTGGATATCCCGGTCGGGACGGTGATGAGCCGCCTCGCCCGGGCACGGCAAGCGCTCAGGGCGGTATTGACCGAAGAGGCGCCTGCCCGCGTGGTGCAATTGACCAGGAGGTCGAGATGAGAGAATCCCCATCACAGGAATACCTGAACGCCTTCGTCGACGGCGAACTGGCCGCCGGCGAACGCGAGGAGGCCATGGCCCGCCTGGAAGACGATCCGGCGTTCAAGGGCGCGGTCTGCGAGCTCCGCGTCATGAAGGAACTGGTGCGCGGCGCCTATGCCGATCTGCCAGCCGGGCGCCGTGCCCTGGCGTTCCGTTGTCCGCCGGCCTGGCGCCAGGCCATGGTGGCGGGACTGTTCCTGGTCCTGGGCCTGGGCGGCGGCTGGTTTGCCCACGGCGTGCCCGAGCCTGAGCGGGTGGACCGGCTGGCGGGGTTGCCGAGCGGCTATATGCCCATCGCATTGAGCAACCGGGTCGATGCCAACAAGATCATCCTGCATCTGGATTCCAGCGATCCGGCCCGGATCGACGCGGCCCTAAAAATGGCCGGCGATCTGCTCGACCAGCGCGGCGCCCAGGCCCGGGTGGAGATCGTGGTCAACAACCATGGCCTCGACCTGTTGCGCCAGGACATCTCGCCCTATCGCGGACGCGTCGCCAGTCTGTCCCGGCACTATGCCAACCTGGCCTTCCTGGCCTGCGGCCAGACCCTGGCGCGGCTCAAGCAGGAAGGCACCGATGTGGAACTGGTGCCCGAGGCCGGGGTGGCGACCTCCGCCATCAACGAGATACTCAGCCGCATGAGTCAGGGCTGGGTCTATGTCAAGGTGTGACCCCGGCGTCACGGCGCGGATGAATCTTTCCTGATATTTCCTGGCATCGCTTGAACTTCACCGGCAACCAGCCGATATTCCAAGACATTGGTCCTCACCTTGGGAGTAAGTGATGCTGGAAATCGGTATGTACGGACTGGGTCGCATGGGCGGCAACATGGCGCGGCGTCTGTCGCGCGGCGGCGCCAGGGTGGTGGCGTACAACCGCGAGCTTGATGTGGCCACCAACATTGCCGCGGAAGAGGCCAATGTGGTGGCCTGCGCTTCCCTGGCCGAACTGGTTGCAACCCTGGCGTCGCCCCGTGTCGTCTGGCTGATGTTGCCGGCCGGTGCCGTCACCGAGACGGCCATGGCCGAGCTGGCGATGTTGCTGGCGCCTGGCGACATGATCGTCGACGGCGCCAACGGCTATTATCGGGATTCCCAGCGCCATGCTACGGAACTGTCCGGCAAGGGCCTGGCCTTTGCCGACGTCGGCGTGTCGGGCGGCATCTGGGGCCTGGATAACGGCTACTGCGTGATGGCCGGGGCCGCGCCCGAGGCCATGGCGCGCATCGAGCCCTTCCTCAAGCTGCTCGCGCCCAGCCCCGACCACGGCTGGTTGCACGCCGGTCCGGTCGGCTCCGGCCATTTCGTCAAGATGGTCCACAACGGCATCGAGTACGGCATGATGCAGGCCTTCGCCGAGGGCTTTGCGCTGATGCAGGCGAAGACCGAGTTCGACCTCGACCTGGCCAATATCGCCGAGTTGTGGCGGCACAGTTCGGTGGTGCGTTCCTGGCTGCTCGACCTGACCGCCGATTTCCTCAAGGACGGTCAGTCGCTCGGCGCCATCGAACCGTTCGTGGCCGATTCCGGCGAGGGTCGCTGGACCGCGCTGGAATCGATCGAGCAGGGCGTGCCCACCCCGGTGATGACCCTGGCCCTGATGAGCCGGTTCGATTCCCAGGGCAAGGCGGACTTCGGCAACAAGATGCTGGCCATGATGCGCAAGGGTTTTGGCGGCCACGCAGTGAAAGGCTAGGGGGCGGCCATGATCGACCACGAGACGCCGCTGCCGCCGTGCAATTTCGTCATCTTCGGGGCCACCGGCAACCTGGCCTCGCTCAAGCTGCTGCCGGCGCTGTTCCGGCTCGAACGGGCGGGCCGCCTGCCCGAGGTGCTCAATTTCATCGCCTTCGGCCGGCGTGAGTTCGACAACGCCGGTTGGCGCGACTATGTCCGGGAATTGCTGGCGCAGTGCTGCCCGGTCGAAGCCCCGGCCGAGATCATGGCGCGTTTCGTCGCCCGCTTCGATTATGTCCGCGGCGACCAGGACGATCCGGCGGCCTACGAGCTCATCAAGGAGACCCTGGCCAAGCCCAAGCTGGGCGTCTGTTCGCACGTGGTGTTCTACCTGGCGATCAAGCCCAACGATTTTCCCGGGGTGATCAAGAACCTCGACAAGGCCGGCCTCAACCGTCCGCGCGGCCTGCATCGCATCGTGGTGGAAAAGCCCTTCGGCACCGACATCGAGTCGGCGCGGGTGCTGAACGAATTGCTGCACCGGCATTTCGACGAGAGCCAGATCTTCCGCATCGACCATTACATGGGCAAGGAGACGGTGCAGAACCTCTTGGTGTTCCGCTTCGCCAACACCCTGATCGAACCGCTCTGGAACCGCAACTACATCGACCATGTCCAGATCACCGTAGCCGAGAGCGTGGGCATCGAACAGCGCGCCGACTATTACGACAAGGCCGGCGCCATGCGCGACATGCTGCAGAACCACCTGATGCAGTTGCTCACCCTGGTCGCCATGGAACCGCCGCCGGCCCTGGAGGCCGATGCCATGCGCGACGAGAAGGTGAAGGTGCTGCGCTGCATCCGGCCGATCTCGAAGGGGTCGGTGCATGCCCACGCCTTCCGGGCCCAGTACAAGGCGGGCGGGGTGGGGGGCGAACAGGTGCCGGGCTACCAGGACGAACCCGGGGTGGAGCCGGAGTCGGTGACCGAGACCTTCGTCGCCGCCAAGTTCTACATCGACAACTGGCGCTGGCGCGGGGTGCCGTTCTACCTGCGCACCGGCAAGCGGCTCAAGGAGCAGATGTCGATGATCGCCCTGCGCCTGCGCCATCCGCCCCAGCAACTGTTCCGCGAGACACCCCTGGAAGCGCTGGAGCCGAACTGGATCGTGCTGTCCATCCAGCCCAATGAGAGCATGCACATGGAGTTGCACGCCAAGCAGCCGGGACTCGACATGACCACCCACGTGGTCCGGCTGAACGCCAGTTACCGCGGCACCGACGACCAGCCGCTCGATGCCTACGAGGCGCTGCTGCTCGACGTGATCGAGGGCGACCACACCCTGTTCATTCGCTTCGACGAGGTGGAGTGGGCCTGGCGGGTGGTCGACCCGATCCTCAAATACTGGTCGCGGGAACGCGACTTCATCCACACCTACCCGGCCGGCAGCTGGGGGCCGCTGGAGGCGAACCGGCTGTTCGACGCCGAGGACACCGAGTGGCGCAACAAGGTGTGATATGGCCCGCAGGCAGGCCGCGGTCAGCAATCAGCGGTCAGCCGGAGTGGTGCCTTATTCGTTGCGCGGCTGAGCGGGACGCCGCTCCACCTTCACGTTGAGTTGTATCTCCTTGCGTTCGCGCAGCAGGCGCAGCTGGGCGTCCTTGCCCGGTTTCAGGGCCGAGATCAGTTGCAGCAGGGAACTGGAGTCGCCGACCGTATTGCCGTCGACCGCCAGCAGGACATCACCCGGACGGATGCCGGAACGGTCGGCCGGACCGCCGCGCAGGACACCCGCGATCAGGGCGCCCTGGGACGACTTCAGGCTGAAGGAGTCGGCGATCTCGGGGGTGACGTCCTGGACCTCGATGCCGACCCAGCCGCGCACGACCGAACCGTTGCGGACGATCTCGTCCATGACCTGGCGCAGGATGGAGACCGGAATCGCGAAACCGATGCCGAGATTGCCGCCGCTGCGCGAGAAGATGGCGGTGTTGAGGCCGACCAGGTTGCCCGAGGCATCGACCAGGGCGCCGCCGGAATTGCCCGGATTGATGGCCGCATCGGTCTGGATGTAGTTCTCGAAGGTGTTGATGCCCAGATGGCTGCGTCCTAGCGCGGAGACGATGCCCATGGTGACGGTCTGGCCGACCCCGAACGGATTGCCGACCGCCAGCACCATGTCGCCGACACGTGTGGAGTCCGGCCGGGCGAAGGTGATCGGGCGCAGGCCGCTCTGCTTGACCCGCAGGACGGCGATGTCGGTTTCCGGGTCGCTGCCGATCAGCGTGGCTTCCAGATTGCGGCCGTCCGGCAAGGCGACCTGGATTTCCTCGGCCGACTCGACGACGTGATGGTTGGTCAGGATATAGCCGTCTTCGCTGACGATGACGCCGGAACCCAGGTTGGCGACCCGCTGGGTGCGGTTTTCCTGCGGCATGCCGAAAAAGCGCCGGAAAAAGGGGTCGTTCATCAGCGGGTTGGCCGGGGCGCGGACCTGTTTGCTGGTAAAGATGTTGACCACCGAGGACAGGGATTTCTGGGCCGCGTCGGCGAACGAGCCGACCTGGGGCGCAGCGCCGTTCTGGGCGACCTCGCGGATGGTCAGATTGCCGGTCTGCGAGGGCAGCAGGCCCGGGATCATCTGGTCCAGGGCAAACAGGGCGGCGAGGGCGATCGCGGCGCCCGCGATGACCTGGGCCATGGTCAACCAGAGTTTTTGCATTTGACTTGGCGGGTGGTGAATTAGGGGGATTCTACCTGATCGGATAAGTCCGGAAACCCTTAGTCCATGCGGCTCCCGGGGAAGTTTCTTAAGTTTGCCGGGCCTTTCATGTACAATGCCGCAGTTTTTGACGCCGGCGGATAGGCCTTGTCCTCAAAATGGACTTTTTCGTAGGCAAAATTTCAATAAATTCGCGACCACTCACAAGGTTAGGAATGGATAAATGAGCGAGATGAGCGTTGATGGTTCCAAACGCCGCTTCTTAGTGGCAATGAGTACCGCGGTGGGCGGTGTGGCGACGGCAGGTGCCGTAGTGCCGTTCGTGATGAGCATGATGCCCTCGGCCCGCGCCCTGGCCGCGGGTGCACCGGTGGAAGTCGATCTGAGCAAGGTCGAGCCGGGCATGCTGCTGACCGTGGAGTGGCGCGGCAAGCCGGTCTGGATCGTCAACCGCACCCCGGAGATGCTGGAGATGCTCGGCAAGCACGATGACCGCCTGACCGATCCGAACAGCGAGAACACTGCCCAGCAGCCCGAGTACTGCAAGAATCCCACTCGTTCCATCAAGTCCAACTACATGGTGGCGGTCGGTATCTGCACTCACCTCGGTTGCTCGCCCACCTTCCGCAAGGAAGTGGCTCCTGCCGATCTCGGCGCCGACTGGCCAGGCGGATGGTTCTGCCCCTGCCACGGTTCCCGGTTCGATCTCGCGGCCCGTGTCTTCGCCGGCTCTCCCGCCCCGACGAACCTGGTCGTCCCGCCGCATAAATATCTAAGCGATATCAAGCTTCTGGTCGGTGAAGACCAGCAAGCGGCCTGATTACTGGGGGAAAGAACAAAATGGAGAAAGTCATTAGCTGGCTGGATGCGCGATTCCCGCTGACCGCATCCTTCAAGGCGCACCTGTCCGAGTATTACGCGCCGAAAAACTTCAACTTCTGGTACTACTTTGGTTCCCTGGCGATGCTGGTGCTGGCGATCCAGATCGTCACCGGAATCTTCCTGGCCATGCACTACAAGCCGGACGGCGAACTGGCCTTCGCCTCGGTCGAATACATCATGCGCGACGTGCCGTTCGGCTGGCTGATCCGCTATGCCCACTCGACCGGCGCCTCGGCCTTCTTCATCGTGGTCTACCTGCACATGTTCCGCGGCCTGCTCTACGGTTCCTTCCGGCAACCGCGCGAGCTGATCTGGATCTTCGGCATGCTGATCTACCTGATGCTGATGGCCGAAGCCTTCATGGGCTACCTGCTGCCCTGGGGCCAGATGTCCTTCTGGGGTGCCCAGGTGATCATCAACCTGTTTGCTGCCGTGCCCTACATCGGCAACGACCTGTCCACCCTGATCCGGGGCGACTTCGTGGTCGGCGACGCGACGCTCAACCGCTTCTTCGCCCTCCACATCGTCGCCCTGCCGCTGGTGCTGATCGGCCTGATCGCCGCCCACGTGGTGGCCCTGCACGAGGTCGGCTCGAACAACCCGGACGGTGTCGAGATCAAGAAGAACAAGGATCCGGTCACCCATCATCCGGTCGACGGCATCCCCTTCCATCCGTATTACACGGTGAAGGACATCCTGGGCGTGGTGGTCTTCCTGATCGTGTTCTCGGCGATCCTGTTCTTCGCGCCGGATATGGGCGGCTACTTCCTGGAAGCCAACAACTTCATCCCGGCCGACCCCCTGAAGACGCCTGCGCACATTGCGCCGGTCTGGTACTTCACGCCCTACTACGCGATTCTGCGGGCGATCCCGCCGATGTTCGGCTCGCAATTCCCGGGCGTCGCGGCCATGGGCGTGGCGGTTCTGATCTTCTTCGCGCTGCCGTGGCTGGACAAGTCGCCGGTCAAGTCGATCCGTTACCGCGGCCCCAAGTTCAAGATCGCCCTGGGCCTGTTCGTCATTGCCTTCATCGGTCTGGGCTGGCTCGGCATCCAGCCGGTCACGCCGCTCTACACCCTGCTTTCGCAAATCTTTACCGCAGTGTATTTCGCGTTCTTCGTGCTGATGCCTTGGTATACCAGGAACGACACTCACAAGACGGAACCGGAAAGGGTGACTGACAAATGAAGAAGCTGCTATTCCTCTTGTTGGCCCTGCCGGTCGCGGCATTCGCCAATACCGAACTGAAGCTGGACCACGCGCCGGTCAACGTGCAGGACCACGAGTCCCTGCAACGCGGTGCCCGGATCTTCGTCAACTACTGCCTGAGTTGCCACAGCGCCGGCTACATGCGCTACAACCGCATGCAGGATATCGGCCTGACCGAGGCGCAGATCAAGGACAGCCTGCTGTTCGCCGCCGACAAGCCGGGCGAGCTGATGAAGGTGTCCATGCGTCCCAAGGAGGCCGCGGCGTGGTTCGGTGCGCCTCCGCCCGATCTGACCGTGATCGCCCGTTCGCGCGGCGCCGACTGGATCTATACCTATCTGCGCAGCTTCTACCGCGACGACACCCGTCCGACCGGCTGGAACAACACCGTGTTCGACAAGGTCGGCATGCCGCATGTGCTGCATGAATTGCAGGGCCAGCTGGCACCGGTCTTCGAGACCGTGACGGATCACGAAGGCAAGCAGCATCAGGTGATCGAGCGTCTAGAACTGGTCAGGCCGGGCAAGATGACCCCGGTCGAATATGACGCCACCGTGGCCGACCTGGTGAACTACCTGGCCTGGATGGGCGAGCCTGCCCAGACCCAGCGCATGAATATCGGTCTGGTCGTTATCTTGTTCCTGGGAGTTTTCTTCGTGGTCGCCTTCTATCTCAAGAAGGAATACTGGAAAGACGTACATTGAACCGGTTTTGTCTGGTTGCTGAGGGTTGAAAAAAATGATGATTTTGTATTCGGGTACCGCTTGTCCTTTCAGCCACCGCTGTCGCATCGTGCTGTTCGAGAAGGGCATGGATTTCGAGATCAAGGATGTCGATCTGCAGGAGAAGCCCGAGGAAATCGCCGTCATGAACCCTTATAACCAGGTTCCCATCCTGGTTGAGCGGGACCTCACCCTGTACGAGTCGAATATCATCAACGAGTACATCGACGAACGCTTCCCGCATCCCCAGTTGATGCCGGCCGATCCGGTGATGCGTGCACGTACGCGTCTGTTCCTGTTCAACATCGAACGCGACCTGTTCAGCCATCTGCCCGATATCGTCAACGGTAGCGGCAAGGTGGCCGAAAAGGCCCGTGCTGTCGTGCGCGACAACCTGACCCAGATCGCCCCCATCTTCGCCAAGCAGAAATACATGCTGGGCGAGGATTACAGCATGCTGGACGTGGCGGTCGCGCCGCTGCTGTGGCGGCTCGACCATTACGGCATCGTCCTGCCCAAACAGGCCGCGCCGCTGCTGAAGTATTCCGAGCGCATCTTCAGTCGTCCTGCCTCATCGCCGCGCTGACGCCGGTCGAGAAGGCCATGCGCAAGTAATCCCCGGGCAGCGTTAGCTGGCAGGCCGGAAATGACCATGGAACCGATACCGCAACAGCCGTATTTCCTGCGCGCCCTGTACGAATGGTGCGTGGATAACGGCTATACGCCCTATGTCACGGTCAAGGTGGACACCGGTGCCAAGGTGCCGGTTGCCTACGTCAAGGATAGCCAGATCGTCCTCAACATCGGCCCGGCCGCCGTGCGCAACCTGCAGATGGACAATACCTGGCTGAGTTTCTCGGCCCGGTTCGGCGGTGTGGCTCAGGTCATCGAGGTGCCGGTCGCCAATGTCCTGGCCATCTATGCCAAGGAAACCGGTGATGGCATGTCTTTCAATCAGGTGGCCGGCACGGATATGCGTGGTGCGCCTGCCGCACCAACCGATGTCAACGACGATGGCTCGCCGCCCATGCCCGACCCTGAACGGCCGAAGGGCAAACCGAGTCTCAGGGTGGTCAAGTAATCAGGCCGGCATAGCTCAGTTGGTAGAGCAACCGCCTTGTAAGCGGTAGGTCCCCAGTTCGAGTCCGGGTGCCGGCACCAAGTAATGAAACGGCTTGCAGCAATGCAGGCCGTTTTCGATTTTGCTGTACCTTGCTTCATGTAATCGGCAGGGGGTAATGCAAACCATCCCTCGTCCTGTCATAATGCGAAAAAGACAGGGAGCGGCCAATGCGCCAACATACATCACACCATCGTTCCGCCCATGATTCGGACAGAGACATCGCCGGCTGGTTGATCGTGTTCGCCATCGCCATCGCGGGCGGCCTGCTAACCATGCTGACCATGTTGCTCGTGGGTCATCAATAAACAAGGCGGTTGCAGCCGGCTTTGATCGGTCAAGGCCACCGATGTCGGGGCCGTCTATAGGCTAATGGTCCAGCGACACCACGGTATGATCGCGCAGACTCAGGGCGTAGCGCTCATTGTGTTCGTTGGTGATCAACAGACGTTGTTGGCGACGGTCGAGCTCGATCTTCACGATGTACACGTCGGTCTTGTCATCCTCCATGGTGCCGTCGCCCGCACTATCGTAGATCTTTGCGATCCAGAGTTCCTTCCCGTTGGCCATGTCCTGCGCAACGATGTAGCCGCCACTCTGTTCCAGACCCCGACCGCGGCCGCCGCGCAGTTCCAGGTAACGTACGCCTGCATACTCTATCGGCCGGACCTTCGGCGGTGCAGCACGTTTCTTGGCGGGGACGGGGTCCTGCACCTCCGCGTTGGCTGGCGAGGTTTCCTGTTTGGCAACCGTGGGCGAAATATCCGGCCCCGATTCCGGTTTGGAGCACCCGGGCGTGGTCGTGAATGCAGCGATGAAAAGAGCGCCCGACGCGATCCTCGCGGCCAACTGACGCAGCGGCAACGGCAAAGGCATCACTATTTTCGCGACACGGCGCGGGAGTCGAGATCGACCTCGAACTTCTCGCCGCGCTCGTTGCAAACGATGAGGCGGTTGCCAAACCAGGCGGTGGATAGGCTGGTGATCAGCACATCCTGCTTGTCGTCTTCCATCTCGCCATCGTAGACGACGTCGTAAACTTTCAGTATCCAGAGTTCCTTGTCGCTGGACTCGTCGATGGCGGCGATGTAGCCGCCGTTTTGCTCGAGGCCGCGTCCTTTAGCACCCTTGATGGCCTCATAGCGGATACCCTTGCGTGAAACCGGTTTTGCCGATGGTCCGTGTGCTCTCATGAGATCCTCCTCGGCTCAACTGAGTACGCTGCTGCGGTCGCCCGGCGGCAACACACCGACAAGATCGAGCGTGAAGTAGGCCCAACTGTCCGCGTTGATGATCGCCTTGTTGAAGGGGAAATCCGTGGCGTCGGGTTTCAATCCGTCGAAATCGTAGCGGATGTCGTCGGTCTTCAGTTCGCGGTGGGTGAGCTCGTGAATGATCGTCAGCGCGCACTTCCATTGCTGGGATGCGCTCCGAGCCGCTTTTGTGGCGGCACCCTGCATGTAGACGACATCCATGGACTCGCCTTTATAGACGAAGGCCCAATCCTTCCAGCCACCCTTCGACCGATCCGGGGGATGGTCCGAGAAAACCAGCCTGCTGGAGTTGCATACCCCGGCAACTTTGAGCAGGCCATCACGGAGCGTGGTGACCGCCGTGTCGATCTGCTTGTCGGTGGTGTTCTGGTCGGCAAACCAGGCCTTGACCGTGCTCCTGGCCTTGGCATTGCCCAGGCTTGCCGCCGCTTTCTGAGTCCAGGTGAGGGCGAGTTGCAGTGCGTCGCACATGGCGGTCCGGGTCTTGGCGTCGTAGACCTCCGACTCGGACTTGAGCTTGGACTTGAAGGAGTTTTCCTCGCCGGTGATCTCGTCGAAGACGAACTTCGAATACGCTTTCGGTCCCGCATAGCACCAGACTTCCTGTCCGCCCCGCACCCGGGTCAGGTAGACGTGCTTGAGAAACTTGAGCGTGGCTGCGCGGTCAGCAGTCGAACCCGCAGACTTGGCGTTGCGCGCGGCAGTCAGGATGGTGTCAGCGACGCCCCCGCCGACAAAGAAGGCCGCGACGGCACCGTGCTTGGTCGAGTCCTGGATTTTCTTGCGCAACTTGTCGAGTCCCGATGCCTCGTTGGAACTGAATCCCGTTGCGCCAAGCAGCGACTGAACCTTGACGTCGGTGCGCAGAAACAGGTCCCAATCATCGGCGAATTTCTGATCGGTCACCGTCTTCAGGGCTTTCTTGTATACCTGTTCGAAATTGCTCATGCCCAGCTCCCAAACGATCTAGCCTAATCAAAAGCTACGCCACATCTTCCCTGACCACAAGGTTAATTGGCCTGGAGGCGAGTCTTGAACAAACGGGGGCGGGTCTTGTATTTGGCCTTGCCCGGCAACCCAGACCGTGCAAACGGTAGCTCGAAATCATTGAACTGGCTGCCAATGGGGCTCCAGGCTTGGCTATTGAATTCTCCTGGTCTCCCGATGTGTATATATCTTATGGCAGATTATCTTCCCCACCTTGCTGCCATACACTCACCTTGATAATCATGCATATGCAGGGATGTCGGTGGCCACCACTCCTTACTCGGTCAAAAAGATCAATATTGAGCAACTCAGGCCGGGCATGTTTATTCACGATCTGGATCGTGGCTGGATGGATCACCCCTTTCTGCGCAACCAGTTCGCCGTAGATAACGCCGAAACAATCCGGAAACTCCAGCAGCACGGTATTCGAGAGGTCTACATCGATGCCGGCCGGGGACTGGATGTCGCCGATGCGCACGACAGCCAAGTCGTTCAAGAAGGTATCGAGCTTGAGTCGAGAGGCCTCGGCCAGGAAAGTACTGCCTTCAAGACAGCCACATTGCGCGAGGAGATGGCCAGGGCGCGGACGCTTCACAAGGAAGCGAGCCGGATCGTCCACAACATCTTCACCGACATTCGCCAGGGTGGGCAGTTCAAGGTGGAACTGGTCGAGCCACTGGTCGAGCAGATGATCGACTCGATCTTCCGCAACCAGGACGCTCTACTGCCCCTGTCCCGCCTCAAGGAACACGACAACTACACCTTCCAGCACTCGGTCTCCACCTGCGCCCTCATGATCGCCTTCGCCCGCGGCCTGGACATGCCGCGGGAAACCATCCGCGAAGTTGCCACCGGCGCATTGCTGCATGACGTCGGCAAGGCCGGCATTCCAGATGAGATATTGAAGAAGCCTGCACAACTGACCGAAGAGGAATTTCTCCACATGAAGTCCCACGTTGTGCAAGGTTTGATCCTGCTGCAGCAAACCCCGGGCATCGGCAACATCGCCCTGGACATCGTCGGCCAGCACCACGAGCGGATTGACGGCTCCGGCTATCCGAACAAGTTGCAGGGCGATGAAATCCAGCTTCACGGCCAGATGGGCGGCATCGTCGACGTCTACGATGCCATTACCTCCGATCGCCCCTACCACAAGGGCATGCCCCCCACTCGGGCGTTGGCCAAGATGCTGGAACGGAGCAAGCACCACTTCAGGCCGGAACTGGTCCGCACCTTCATCAAGGCCATCGGCATCTACCCCACGGGCACACTGGTCAGGCTCATCAGTGGCCGGCTGGCCATCGTCACCGAGCAGAATGAGGGGAAATCACTGCTGCCGGTCGTGCGTGTCATCTACAACAGCAAGTGGCGCCACTATCTGGAGCCGGAGGAGATCGACCTGGCCAAACCTCGGTGTCAGGAGCACATCGTCGGACATGAATCCTTCGAGGAATGGGGTATCGACCCCAGCCGTTGGTATTACGGCTGATGCCGGGGTTTCTGCGCCAAGCTTGGCAGGCACCTTGCTCATGAGCCCACGTTTCGATCTGCGCCTGCTGATCTACGCCTTGTCCGACGCCCTCGACCTGGTGAGTGGCGACAACCATTGCCATGGCAAACGCGTAGCGCTCATCGCCGTGGCGTGTGGCCGGCAACTGGGGTTTTCACAAAAGGTCCAGAATCTGCTTTTCTACATCAGCCTGATGCGGGACTGCGGAATTTCCAGCACGGTCATGCAGCGGAAACTCTTGCACGCGGTGCAGGATCCGGATCTCGAGGCGCACAGTCTGGCAAGTGCACAGTTGATGACGCAGAGTGCGCTGCTGGCGCCCCTGGCGCTGATAGTCAGACACCATCACACACCCTGGACGGAACTGCAGAAACTGGATCTTGGCAAGGAGGCCCTGATTCTGAGCAATCTCGTCTTTCTCGCCGACCGCGCCAACGCCCTCATCGTTCCATACCTCGGCCAACCTTTGATGCCGCACAAGGAAACCATCCGGCAGGCCCTGAATGGGCATCGCAACGAGTTGTTCGCACCCAGTCTGCTCGATGCCTTCCTGGCCGCGTCGGCCTCCGATGGCTTCTGGCAGCTTCTGGAACCCGCCCGCATCCAGGGACAACTGGACGCTACTCTGGGCAGAATGCCTGCCCATAACATCGATCTGAGCGGAGTGCGTCAAATCGCCCAGTTGTTCGCCCAGGTCGCAGATGCCAAGAGCCCCTACATGGCTGGACATTCGCTGCGGGTAGGCCTTTTGGCCAGCTACCTGGGCGAACGGATGGGAATGTCTGAAAACGACTGTGCGATGCTGGAGATCGCCGGACTCCTGCATGATCTCGGCAAATTGCAGACGCCGGATGAAATCCTCAACAAGGTGGGCGCGCTTAGTGCCGAGGAACGTGTCCAACTGGATCGGCACGGCCTGGTTGGTTTTCGTATCCTCAAGCGAGTGCCGGGTCTGGAAAAGGTGGCCGTCTGGATCGCCTACCTTCATGCCTCGCATGCCGCTCCCTCACGCACGCCTGGTGTGCGCCGCAGCAAGCAGCCGCGCGAAGCAAGCATCCTGGCCGTAGCGGAGGCCTTTCAGGCCATGCTGCAGGAGCGACCGCACCGTCCGCCCATGACACCGCCCAAGATCGTCAGCACCCTGCATCGGCTTGTGGAAAATAACGAACTGGATGGTCAGGTGGTGGATCAACTGGTCAAGCATGTCGATGCCTGCTGGTCGCTGGCCAGTGGCATCGATGTAAGCAGGTGGAAGACCGCGATGGTCGAGCCCCTCCAGGCCAAGGAGCCGAACGTATCCGAGACCACCGGTCAGGCCAGTGCAGAGGAGGGTGATGATCACCGTCTTGTGGAGGCGGTCCTGGCCAGCGGCATCCGCATCCCATCCATGCCTGTCGCCCTGCAGGGGCTTGCCAGTCTGCGCGCGGATCCCGATGCCGGCCCGCGTGAATTCGCCGCCCTGATCAACAAGGATATGGCGCTGGCCGGCGCCATCTTCCGGGTCGCCAATTCCCCGGTGTTTCATCGCGGCATCAAGGTGGATACGATAGAAAAGGCGGTGGCCGTGCTCGGCCTGAAATACACGGAGGCGGTGGTGACCAGCGAGGCCATGCGCCATGCCCTGGACGATCCGGGCAGTGCCCAGGCCATGAAGGTCCTTTGGGACCATCTCTCGGCGGTGGCCGATCTATGCGTCCGGATTCGCACCAAGCTTAAGATTTCCGGCATCACGCTGGAAAACGCCTACACCATCGGCATGTTCCACGATTGCGGCGTCGCCCTGCTCAGCAAGCGCTACGCCGGCTACGCCAAGGCCATAGGCCTGAACGGCAGTTGTGCGAATGTCCTGAGTCTGGATCGGGATTTCCAGAGCAGTCACACCATACTGGGGCAGATGGTCGGGAAAAACTGGCAATTGCCACCGGAACTCACTGCCGTCATCCGTTACCACCATGATCTTTCGCCGCCATCCCTGCCGGCACCGGCTGACCAGTTGATCGCGCTGCTGCAACTCGCATTGCATATACACCAGCGGCAAAGAGGCATGGATGACGGCGAATGGGCGCAAGGCTGGCGGGAGGTGGTTGGTGAGCGATTGGGCGTGGGCGATGACACGGTGGAAGCACTCCTCGAAGACTTCATCCAGGGAGATGAAGTCTTGTTTGCCCATGAATCAGCCAGATCTCGTTGACGCAGGTTGACAGGGTACGTCCGTAATGGGCAGATGGCATTTTCGTGCCATGGCTGTAACCTACGTCCATGGTCACAATGCAGCCTTGATTTGCAAGGAGATATGAATGAACGGCAACAATAGGGTGGTGAGAACGCTGATCGTGCTGATGACCACGTTCGCAGCCGGCTCGGCCCAGGCCGGTTTCATGGACATGTTGAAAGATGCGCTGGGGACTAACAAGACGTCGACCCCCGCTGCGGCAACGTCTCCAGTGACGGCCGCGACAACGCCTCTGTCCCAGGATGAGATTGTCCGTGGCCTCAAGGAGGCGCTGGCCAAGGGCGCGCAAGGCGCAGTCGCCAAGCTGGGCAAGGACGGCGGCTTCCTCAACAATGCGGCGGTCAAGATCCCCATGCCGGAAAGCCTGGCCAAGATCGAGAAAACCCTGCGCAAGCTCGGTCAGGACAAGTACGCGGACCAGTTCGTGACGACCATGAACCAGGCCGCCGAGAAGGCGGTGCCGGAAGCGGCCGGCATCCTGGCCGATACGATACGCGACATCACCCTGGACGATGCCCAGGCCATCCTGAAGGGTCCTGATGACGCCGCAACCCAGTATTTCCGCAAGAAGAGCGAAGCCAGGCTGGCCGAACGCTTCAAGCCCATCGTCACCCAGGCGACCGATCAGGCCGGCGTGACCTCGGCCTACAAGAAGATGGTCAAGAAGGCCGGCCCGCTCGCCAGCATGCTGGGTGCCGGCAACGAGGACCTGGATGGTTATGTGACCCAGAAGTCGCTCGATGGCCTGTTCAAGATGGTGGCCGAGGAGGAGAAGGCCATCCGCGCCAATCCGGTCGAGCGCACGACCGACCTGCTCAAGAAGGTGTTCGGCAGCCTGGTGAAATAGACGGCGGCGTCAGCCGCCGGCCGCCCGCCTGGCGACGATGAAGGCGCCAAGCTTCTTGTCGGTGTTGAGGATGTGATTCACCAGCCAGTTGTTCAGGAAGGTGATCAGGTCTTCCCGCGAGATCGGCATGCCGGCGCGCAGATTGTCGCGCACGGCAACCACCCGGCTGGAAAAGCTGCGGTGCTGTTGCAGATGCCGTTCGGCGTCTCCGGTGCCGGCCTCGTGGTAGCCATATTCCTGCATCAGACCTTCCTCGGTTTCGAAGTGATACAGGGCATAGCTCAGCAGGTCCTGGGTGATCTCCTCGACGAAGTCGATGCTGACGTCGCCGGCCAGCTTGGCATTGGCCTCGTTCAGCGTGTTGACCAGGATATGGTGCTGCTCGTCGATCTCGGCTACCCCGGTGTTGAAACTGTCGTCCCACTCAATGGGTTCGTAACCGGTCATGGTCCTGTCTCCTGCGAGGCTTTGAAGGGAAGCGGGCGCGGTTTGTGGCTCAGCAGGCCGCGCATGGTTTTCAACAGCGACAACAGATTCAGATGCTCTTGCAGCAGCATTTCCTCGTCGATCCTGGCCTGCTCGATGTTGCCATCCCGATGGTGGGCGCCAAGCCGGCTGGCTATCTGGTGAATGGCGTTATGATGTTGTTCGATCTGGCGGAATTCATCATATTTGCGGAAATGCTGGGTGCCAGGCTTGTTCAGCCAGAGGCCGAACGGACATTGCTGCTCATCCATCATGGCATCGATGTACCGGTTCTGCTGACATAGGTCGATGACATGGTTGACCCAGGCCCGGTGATTGGCCTCGGCCAACAATAATTCAAAGTGGTCACGCGAGGGTCTTGGGCTTGTCGACAGATGCCAGAGCGGGTCGGGTTGGAAAGTCCGCAGCCAGGCCGCCAGTTTTTCGGGTGGCATGGGCCGGGTCAGACTGTGGCCCTGGATGAGGTTGCAACCCAGTTCGAGCAGGGTGAGCAGATGCTCGATCGTCTCCACGCCACCGGCGACCACCTGGCAGCCGAAGGGTGACGCGAAACCGACCACGCCGCCCACGATGGCGAGATCCTCCGGAACATCGAGCATGTTCTGGATGAAGCTCTGGTCGATCTTCAAGGTATCGGCTACGAGGCGTTTGAGGTGCAGCAGCGAGGCGTAGCCGACGCCGAAATGGTCGATCGCCACGCGCAGGCCGAGCTTATGGCACTTGCGGATGACTTCCGCCGTGGCGTTGATATCCGCCATGACGGTGCTTTCGGCAATATCAATCCGCAGGCGCTGGCTGATTTCAGGGGGGTGTTCAGCGAGCTTGGCGGCCAGTCGCGTGGTGAAGTCAGGTTGAGTGATGTGACGGGCAGAGATGTTGACGCCGACATCCAGGGCGATCCCGTCGGCGTGCCAGGCGGCAATCTGGCGCAAGGCCTCGTCGAGAACCCATTCTCCGAGTGTGGTGCTGAGCTCGTCCTGGTCGATCAGGGGGAGAAATTCAGAGGGAGCCAGCAGGCCGAGTACCGGATGCCGCCAGCGTATCAGGGCCTCGATGCTCTCCACCTGGCCTTTGCGGCAGTCCACGATGGGCTGGTAGTAAAGTACGAATTCAGCGCTCCTGATGGCCTTTTCGATCTTGCGCAGCAACACCCGGTGGGCCTGCAATCGCATGTCAAGTTTGCGGTCGAAGAACTGGAAACGGTTTTTCCCGGCCTCCTTGGCCTGGTACAGGGCGGTATCGGCATGTTTCAGCAGCAGATCGGGTTCGGTGCCGTCACCGGGAAACAGCGCGACGCCGGCACTGGCGCCGATCTTCACGACCTGGCCGGCGATCAGATAAGGCTGGCTTACCCGCGACAGGATACGGGCCAGGGTTTGTTCGCATTCGGAAACCTTGTGGATGCCGCACAGCAGCAGGGCGAATTCATCACCGCCGATGCGCGCCACGGTGTCGTCGCCCCGGATCGACTCCTGCAGGTGGACGGCTACTTCGCGCAGCAATTCATCGCCCGCCTTGTGGCCGAGGTTGTCGTTGACCGGCTTGAAGTTGTCGAGGTCGAGCATGCAGACCGCAACCATGTCCTTCATCCGGCGGCTGCGAGCCAGGCTGATCCGCATGCGTTCAGCCAGCAACAGCCGATTGGGCAGCTGGGTGAGGGCGTCGTAGCTGGCCAGGTATTCCAGTCGCTGGCGGTGCTCGATGAATTCGGTGATGTCGGTTGCCGTGATGACCGCGCCCAGGATTTGGCCGCTGTCGTCCTTGATGGGGTTGCCGAAGATCCTGAGCCAGATGGCTTTGCCTTCAGTCTGGCAGATCGTCATCATCTGACTGTTGACCGGCAGGCCGGTGGCAAGAACCCGGGCGACCGGCATTTCATCCGGCCGGTAGGCATTGCCGTTTTCCTGCAGGCAATCGCCGTAAACTTGGTCTTGTGTCAGCTGGTCGGCCTCGACGTGGCCGAAGATTCTTGCCGAGGCCGGATTGGCCAGCACCAGCTTGCCCGAGGCATCCCAGATCTGAATGACTTCATGCGCCAGCGTGAGCGCTGCCTGGAGTGCCGACCTGTCCGTTTCCGAGCGATCGACCAACAGGCTGGCCCAATCGATTCTCGGTTTCCGGCCGGGACTATTCGGTTTCATGGCTTGAAACCCGGCATGACCGGCGCCAGGGCTCTAGCCGGCAGGCGCGGTGACTTGTTAACCCGCATGCCGTCAATGGCGTGAACAAGCGGATAGCCAGCCTGGAGATATAGGCAGCATCCGGGCGCGCCGACAAGCAGATACCATCGACAGCGGCGCTGTATAGGCCGTGCCGTTCGGATTGATCTGACGAGTTCATTTGTTTATGTCGAAGCGGATGATCCACTGGCTGAATCAATGACCTGATATGGCGAGGTGCTCTTGAGGGTGGAGTATAGGCCTGACCGGTGCAACGCGAACCAGCCTGAGGGATGCGATTCGGAACTTAATTTGCTTTCCGGCATGGTTCGGGCTGTCAGAAATAGGTAATGTGTACCATGACAAGTTAGAATTGATTAACGTCCATAATTTGAAAAAGGTTAAGTTTCGAGGCATGGATGGAGTGCGGGGGTCTTCTGGGTTCCAGAGGAACTGATCCGGCCTGGATTAAGCAGATAGGCGGTGTATTCGGCCTCTGGCTTGAAGACAGTTTGGCGAGGTGATTTCAGGATGAGCCAGCAACACGAGGCAAGCGTTCAAATTAACGGTGTCATTAGCAAGATGAATCGACCTACGGTATTTGTCGTCGATGACGACGCTTCAATTCGTTACAGCCTGGGCATGTTGCTTGAGACTGAAGGCTTTTCGGTTCAGACGCATAAGAGCGGCGAGGATTTTCTGGCCGCTTATGACCACAGCAATCAGGGTTGTCTGATCCTGGATCTTCGCATGCCGGGTATGGGGGGGCTTGAGGTGCAGGCCGAACTGCTCAAGCAGGGCGCCCGGCTGCCGATCATCTTTCTGAGCGGGGTCGGTGATATTCCGGCAACGGTCGATGCGATGAGGGCCGGCGCTGAAGACTTCCTGACCAAGCCGACCGATTCCAGCGTGCTGCTCGACAAGGTACGGGCACTGCTCGACAAGTCGTATCGGGTCGAAGCCGCGGCCAGGGAAGGTGAGGTATTGCGCGCGCGACTGGATGAACTGACCGGGCGCGAGCGCGAGATTCTCGGCATGGCGATTTCCGGCCGTTCCAGCAAGGGCATTGCCCAGCAGTTGGGACTTAGCCAGCGTACGGTGGAAAACCATCGTCTGCGCATCAACAAGAAGTTGCAGACCGGAAATCTGCTTGAGTTCTACCATCGCGCCGCACGCTGCGGCATTGAACTGGAATTGCCCAGCAAGGACAACTGAGCCGGGGGCGTGACTGCCCTGTATCATGGCAGTCCCCTATCAGGACACAGCGGATGCATGCGGTTTACCCGTCTACCTTATCGGGAAGATAGCGCCGATCTGTTCGATGCCATTGCCGGCGAGCCCTGGTCCGTCTTCCTCGACAGCGGCCGTCCCGGCGCCACGGGTGGCCGCTGGGATATCCTGGCCTCCCGTCCGCATGCGACGCTTACGACCTCCGGCGACCACACCCGTATCGAGACCCGCTCCGGTGTCCTGGTCAGTGAAGAAGACCCACTTGTTCTGCTGAAAGAATGGCTCGGTCGTGCCGAGTCCTCCGGTGCATTCCCGTTCGCGGGCGGGGCCATCGGTTACTTTTCCTACGATCTGGCGCGGCGTTTGGGCGAGTTGTCGGCGACTGGGAAGGATGCCGACGGCCTGCCTGACATGGCGGTCGGTCTGTACGACTGGGCGTTGCTGGTCGATCACGAAACGCGCGCGACCCATCTGGTCAGCGCCGGGCGCGACTCCCAAACCGGGCGGGACTGGGAGCAACTGATCGAGTTGTTTTCCCATCCCGTTCCGACCGATAGGGCTGACTGGACCGTGTTGGCCGGGCCGGAATCGAACCTGCCCTGGCCGCGTTACCGGCAGGCGCTCGATCGGGCACAGCGTTATATCGCCGAAGGCGACTGTTACCAGATCAATCTGACCCAGCAATTCACGGCGTCGGTGCGGGGCAGTCGCTGGCAACTCTACCGTGCGCTGAGGCGGATCAACCCGGCGCCCTTTGGCGCTTATCTGAATCACCCGGCCGCCCAAGTCCTGTCCAGCTCGCCGGAGCGCTTCATCGAACTGCGTGGTGACCGGGCCAGCACCCGTCCGATCAAAGGCACGCGACCCCGTGGTGCGGACCCGGAATCCGACCGCGCGCTGGCCGCCGAGCTGCTTGCCAGCGCCAAAGACCGGGCCGAAAACCTGATGATTGTCGACCTGTTGCGCAACGATCTCGGCAAGGTTTGTCGGACCGGTTCGGTGACCGTGCCTGGCCTGTTCGAGCTGGAGAGCTTTGCCAACGTGCACCACCTGGTCAGCACCATCACCGGCACCCTGATGCCCGGCCGCGATGCCCTCGACCTCTTGCGGGCGACCTTCCCTGGCGGTTCCATCACCGGCGCCCCCAAACGCCGGGCGATGGCGATCATCGACGAACTGGAGCCGCACCGGCGCGGTCTCTATTGCGGTGCAATAGGTTACATCGGCTGCAATGGCGACATGGATAGCAACATCGCCATCCGTACCCTGGTCAGCCAGGGCGAAAGCATCCGTTTCGGGGTCGGCGGCGGCATCGTCGCCGACTCTGTTGCCAAGCTTGAATACCAGGAATGCCTGGACAAGGCTGCACCGATGCTGCGTTTGCTGAAGCCGCCTACGGATGGGTTTGTTTAGCCGGCTCAGGTAGAATCGCGGCGACCGGAGGCAAAACCGGCGTGCCGAGGTTAATAGGAAGCGTGGCAGAGTGGTTGAATGCACCGGTCTTGACAATGTTGCGCAGCGACATTGCGGCGCAGGCTCATATCGGCGCAGCCGATGTGAAGCCGCGTAGCGGCGGCCGGAGGCAAAACCGGCGTGCCAAGGTTAATAGGAAGCGTGGCAGAGTGGTTGAATGCACCGGTCTTGAAAACCGGCGTGCCGCAAGGCATCGTGAGTTCGAATCTCACCGCTTCCGCCAGAACAATAGCGGCCCGTTATCGGGCTGTTTTTATATCCGGCTCTGGTGCTTATTCCTCGACGCAGATCGACCTGTTCTTGACTGCGATGGCGGTCTGGATGACCAGGCCGGCGATGACCACGGTCGATATCCCGAGCAGGATCCCGGACAGGCGCAGATAGAGCGTGCTGCCGGTTTGCTGGAACATGATCAGGGTGGCGACGGTGATGGCGGCCAGCGGGAAGGAATAGGCCCACCAGGACAGAAAAAACTTCAGGCGGGCGAACCATTTCGCCTGGAAGAACAGCAGCAGGGTGAAGAATAGGGCGGCGTTGTAGAGTATGTGGGCGAAGGCGTCGACGCCGCCGGTCAGCTTCACGTAGGACAGAAAGCCGACTGCCGGCGGGGCGATCAGGATGAACAGGGTGGGCATCAGGCGTTCCGGCAGGCTGCCATGGAAGATGACCCGGTTAAAAATGATGGTAAGCAGTATCGGCCAGAAGGTCAGGCCGACGCTGAAGAAGAACCAGGAGACTTCGGCCGGGGCGTGTGTGACGCCGGCGATGGGCACCAGGATGTTGCCGACCACCGGGATGAACCAGGCCGGGTTCAGGTGGGCGATTTCAAATTTGCTGTGATGGACCCACTGGGTGATGACATACAGGGTCAGCAGCAGATGGGTTACCGTGCCGACCAGCCAGAGCAGTTTCGAATAGGCCGGGTTGATCGGCAGCCAGGCAATCGAGAGCAGGATGAGTCCGATGGAGAGGGTCGGCACGAAATTCATCTTGACCGGATGGCCCCATTCCTTCACCACGCTGTCGCGATATTTCATCGCCTTGGCGCCGTAGAACCCGGCCAGGGCGATGAACAGCAGGGTGCTGACTGCCAGCAAGCCGTTGCTCATGTGGAACGGCAATTGCAGGATGGCCTCGGCGCGTTGCCAGGCGATGGTCAGTCCGCCGAGGCCCATGACAGTAGCAAACCAGGAGGCGGGAAAGTGTTGCAGCCGGGAGATGGGTATTTCGCTCATGTTCGGTGGCCGTCATGGCCCGGAGTTCTCCGGGCCGGGTGGATTACAGGGGCTTCTTAAGCGATACCGCACCACGCAGCATGTTGGGCAGGTAACCGGTGGCCTGGTCGTTCGGGTACTCTGTGGCCAGTCTGGCCTTGACGCCTTCCGGAATGGTTTCCAGGGTGCCGTGGCAGGTCATGCAGACGCCCTGGGCGACCAGACCCTTCATGTAACGGAAGGACTTGGCACCGCCTTCCTGGACCACTTCGCCGTATTCCAGGTCGGCCGCCGACGCGCCCTTGGCCAGACGCTGCTCGAAGTCATGCAGCACCTGGCTCTCCCAGGCGTCGGGCACGCTCTTGGGGTTGCGGTTCTTGAAGCTCACGCGGCTGACCTTGACGCCCTTTTCCGCCGAGATGGCGGCGGCGATCCTGGGTGCGCGTTCCTTGCATACCAGGATGGCCTGTTCAGGGCCGGCCTCCTTCATGGCTGTTTTCAGTTCCCCACCCAGGGTTTGCGCCAGCTGATTGACTGTGGCGCGAGCCTCTTCAGTATATGCAGCCCGTTGCTCCGGGCTCGGGGCGGTGGCGCAGGCGGTCAGCAGGATTGTGGCGATGGCGGCTGGGTAAAGATGGCGCGTTTGCATGGGCTCCCTTTCATGTGTGCTGGATGGTGTTCGAGACGTCGGTTCTTTCCTGCTTCTTCAGCTACACGCCGACGCGGGTGGTCACTGTGTGTTGTTTTGCATGCCCGGGTCAATGGTGGTGGTGCAGCCCGGACCGGTTGCGCATGTGGTCGGCGACCTTGACGAAGGCCGTGTAGAGTTCCTCGCGCAGGGATTCGGACTCGACGACGTCGGCCAGCGCCATCTTCATGCACATCAGCCATTGGTCACGCTCGGTGTCGCCGGTGGCGCTAAGCAGAAGG
>JBAZLW010000002.1:0-30230 GCA_041650095.1 Hydrogenophilaceae bacterium
AGAGTGACGCCGAACACCGCCGCCAGCATGACATTGGTGCCGGCGTGCTGGAGGAAATAGACCCAGCTGAAATTCCGTTCCAAACTGCCCCAGTATCGCCACAGCAGCAGCGCCACGCCGGCGCACAGCAGCGCCATGGCCAGGCGCCTGGGGGAACGCCAGGCCAGCACCAGCAGGATGGCCAGGGACGGCGCCAGGGCGACGGCCACGCCCAGGGACGGCAAGGTGGTGGCCGCCGAGGTGGCCGCGCTGTAATGCGCCAGCGCGGAATAAGCGATGCCCGCGGCGGCGATGGCGGTCCAGCGGAGGGCGCGGACCAGGGTGAAACTCATTTTGTCCGGTTCGCCGCGATGTGCCGGGTCAGGCTGGCGAGGGAACTGAAGATGTGGGCGTTGTCGGCGTTATCGGAGCGCAACTGGAACCCGAAACGCTTGGAAACGACCAGGGCCACTTCCAGGATGTCGATCGAGTCGAGCCCCAGGCCATCGCCGTAAAGCGGCGCGTCGGGCTCGATCTCGTCCGGGCGGATGTCTAGGTTGAGGGCGGCGGCGATGAGCCCGGCGACCTCGTTTTGTAATTCCTGGCTGGCGTCAGACATGGTGCTTTTCATCAAAAATAGGTGATTGCCCGATGCAATCGGGCCAGCCCGGATTATATTCGTTAAACAGTCATATTGATGTCTGGGGTCCGCCTCAAGCCCCGAATCACACTACGCTGGCCAGCCGTTGAACCCGGTTGCCGAGAGAAATTGACATTTCAGGACGAATATCAGGCATGAACGAAAACTGTTTCACCTACGGTTCCCTGATGTGCGCGGACATCATGTCCAGGGTGTCCGGCATGGCCCTGGCCGGCGAACCGGCCCGGTTGGCCGGCCATGCCAGGCAGCCGGTGGCGGACGAGGACTATCCGGGCGTCGTGGCCGAGCCGGCAGCCAGCGTAGAGGGCATTCTCTATCGCGGCCTTGACGGGTCGGCGCTGGCACGCCTGGATGTCTTCGAGGGCGAGATGTACGAGCGGGTACAGGTGCAGGTCAACCCGATCGGTGGCGGCAGCGTGGCGGCCTGGTGTTACATCTTTCGTGCCCCGTACCGGCATCGGCTGCTGCCCGGAGAATGGAGCTTCGAGACCTTCCTGGCCGAGGGAAAGGCGCGTTTCCTGGCCCGTTACCTGGGTTTCGCCGATCTCTCGACCTATAAATGAAGCCGGCTGATTCGGGTCAATGTCGTCGTCATGGTTTTGCGTTAAGGTTGTCGGGTCAACTATATCGATATCATCGCAGGAGAGGCTTATGTCCACCCAGATCAAGTTGTTGCCCGTATTGATTGCCCTGTCCCTGGCCGGTTGTGCCAGTCAGCCGGCGCAGACCGGGCCGGACCCGTCGACGCAGGACCGGCTTGCCGCCCTGGAATTGGCCATCGGTACGACGGATGGGGCCAGCCAGTCCCGGGATGCCGCCCTGAGCCGGGAGATCGATGGCCTCAGGAACGAGGTCAGGACGCTGTCCGATCGGTTGGCCACGCAGGGTGAGCAGTCGAACCGTCTCGATGGTCGCATGACCCAGGCGGAGCAGCGTCTCGATGGCCTATCCGCCTCGGTGAAGGAAGCCCTGGCGCTGGCAAACCAGGAAAACATCCGCATCAACGGCAAGGAGGCGTTCACCGTCACCCTGACCGAGGACAAGACGCTGTATCCGATCAATTCGCCGGATCTGGGCAGCCAGGACGCCGGCAAACTGGACGACCTGGCCGGCCGGCTTGGCAAGCTGGGCCAGGACTATCACCTGGAAATACAGGGCCACACCGACAATATTGGCACCGACGATTACAACTACGAGCTGGGCAAGGCGCGCGCCGATGTGGTGAAGCGCTACCTGCACGAGAAGAAGGGTGTTTCTCTGAGCCGGATGTCGGTGATCTCATTCGGCGGGGCCAACCCGGCCGACCGAAGCAGCAACCACAATCGGCGCATCTTCATCCGGGTACTGGTCCTGAAGTGACGAAACTACCTGCAAAGGTGCATGCTGTGCCTGGGTCTGGCCGATAAATGCATCAGAAATACTGTGTCGGCCAATTTTATTGGAGGTGGATATGTCCTTGAAGCTCAGTGCGTTGACTATCTCAATTCCCCTGCTGTTGGCTGGTTGCGCGGCCCAGCAGCCCAATCAGAACGAGGCATTGCAGGCCAGGGTGGACAGCCTGGAGCAGGAGGTCAGGACGCTGACCGGACAGCTGCAGGATGCCATCGCGGCACAGAAGAAGATTCGCGTCTTTGACCAGGAGGCCTTCTCGGTCCAACTGACTGAGGACAAGGGCCTGTATCCAATCAATGCGTCTGCATTAAGCCCCCTGGACGCCAGCAAGGTGGATGAACTGGTTAACCGTTTGGCCGGCCTGGACCAGGAATATCGCCTGGAAATCCAGGGCCACACCGAAAGCATCGGCACTGACGATTACAATTACAGCCTAGGCAGGGCGCGGGCGGAGGCGACGGTGCGCTACCTGCACGAAAAGAAGGGTATCCCGCTGGACCAGATGTCAGTTATTTCGTTCGGTGCCGGGTACCCACTCAGCCAGGACAGCCAGGGCAGTCGCCGCATCGTCATCCGTGTGCTGGTGTCAAAGTGATGGCCATTGCAATCGGTTGCACCGTCATGACCGGCCGGTAGTGGTGTTGCTTTCAATCCCATCATGATTTCGCTAATAGATAGCGTTCGGTAAGTTATTCTGCCTTGACCCGGACGTTATCCTTGATGCGGTCGTCCGGCCGCGCGATGACTCGGTCGCCTTCCTTGAGACCGTCCACTACCTGAGCCGACATGCCGTTGCGTTGGCCGATCCGGACCGATCTCAGGCGGGCGCGCCCGTTGTCGACCACATACAAGGCCCAACCCTGGCCCTGGCGGAACAGGGCGCTGGTCGGCACCAGTAGCACATCCTTGCCCTCCCAGATCACGAAGCTGGCTTCGACACGGTAGCCGTCGGCCAGGCGGCGCCAGAGTTCGGGCGGACTGGTGAGATCGGCGATCACGCGCACGCGCTGCTCCTCGACGCCGAGCGCCGAGATCTTGGTGAAGCCGGCTGGCTCGACCACCCGCACCACGGCATCGAGCGTTGGCTCGCCGCCCCAACGGTCGAGTTTGACCTTGGTGCCGGGGGCGATGCGCACCGCCGCAGTGGACAGCACCTCGACCACCACCTCCAGGCTGTCGGGGTTGCCGATCTCGATCAGGCTCTGGCCGGCCTGCACGGCCCCGGCGCTTTCGTGCGGCACGGCCAGGACCCGGCCGGCTACCGGCGCGGCCACGGCCACCGTGCCCCCGTTCGCGGGCTTGCCGGCCTCGATCAGGGCCGCCCGGGCGACGGCAAACTGGTATTCGGCGGTACGGGCGTTCAGCTCGGCGCTGCGCCGGTTGGCCTGGCCGGCCTGGAAGCGCGAGCGGGCCTGGTCGACTGCTGCCTGGGCGACGAAATGGGCCTGGAACAGCGCCTCGCTGCGTTTCAGTTCCTGTTCCGCCAGGCTTTCCTCGGCGGCCGTGGCGGCCACGCTGGCGCGGGCGGCCTGGGCGGCGGCCTGGGCGGCATCGACCTGGGCCTTGGCCTGGGCACGGCCGCGCGGGTCGAGAGCGGCCGCACGGACCGGCTCCAGGATGGCGACCACCTGGCCTGTGCTAACGGTGTCGCCCACCTTCAGGGTGATGCGGCGGGCATAGCCGGCCACCGGGGCGGACACGGCATAGCGTTCACGCACCCGGGTCTTGCCTTCCTCGTCGACGGTGACGGCGAGATGGCCGCGTGCGACCGTGGCGGTTTCCAGCGGCACCGGGCCGGGCATGAAGCCCCATACGATGGCGGCCAGGATGGCCAGGGCGAGCAGGATGAAGGGCATCTTCTTGCGCATTGTCATTCCCGTGTCTTGAGTACGCCGATCAGGTCCAGGCGGCCAAGCCGGTGCCAGGCCAAGAGCCCGGACAGGATGGCCGAGACCGCCACCACGGCGGCACTCAACGCATAGTTGTTCGAGGATAGCACCAGGGGCAGGCGGTAGAGGTCGGATTCGAACGACACCACCAGGATGCCGCACAGGCCGGCGCCGACCAGGAAACCGACCGGGATGGCGGCCAGGGTCAGCACTGCCAGTTCACCGAGCAGGATATAGGCGATCTCGCCCCGGGTGAAGCCGAGCACGCGCAGGCTGGCCAGTTCCCGGCTGCGTTCCGAGAGCGAGATTCGGGCCGAGTTGTAGACCACGCCGAAGGCGATGATGCCGGCCAGCAGGGTAGACACCATGTTGAAGAACAGAACGAATTCGCCCAGGGTGGCGTAGAAGCTCCTGATCGCCGTGGCGTGGGCGACCAGGCCGAGCACCCGGGGGCGGTCGTGCAGGGCCTGGTAGAGCGGCCCGGCGCGGTCCGGCTCGTGGGAGACATAGGCGCCCGAGACCACGTCGCCCTCGCGCAGCAGGGTGTTGAGGACGTCCTGGCGGATGTAGGCGGACACCCCAAGGTACTGCTTGGTGATGCCCTGGACCGGGATCTGCAGGACCTGGCGGCGGCCTTCCAGTACCTCGACCGTGAGCAGATCGCCCGGCTGCACGTGCAGTATGTTGGTAGCCAGGTGGTCGGTCAGGATGACGCCGTCCGGCGGCACCCGGACCGGCTTCAGTTTGCTGTCCAGGGAACGGTGCAGGCGGCCTTCGGGCTGGATGCCGGACAGGCTGGTGCGGTAGTGGTATTGCCGGAAGCGCAGGTTGGCCGCGACGTCGCGGAAGCCCTCGACCTGGCGCACGCCGGGCAGGCCGGCGATTTCGTGCAGGGCGCGGCCGGCGGTCGGCTCGATGAAGGTCACCGAAAGATCCTCGCGCGCCGCTTGGCGGAACTGCACGTCGACCATGAAGTCGATGGCGCCGCGCTGGTAGTTGCCCACCATCATGAGGCCGCCGGCGCAGGCGATGCCGATCAGGGTGAGCAGTGACTTGACCGGCCGCCGTTCGATATGGCGCAGGATCATGCGCGAAGGCTGGTTGAGATAGCGCTGCAGACCGAGGCGCTCGACGATGGTGGCGCGGTAGGCGACCGGGGTTTCCGGGCGCATGCCCTCGGCCGGCGGCAGGCGGGTGGCCTTGAGTACCGCGAACAGGGTGCCGCCGATGCCGGCTACGGCGCCCACCGCCAGGGCGATCAGGATGGCCGGCGGGCGCAGGATGTAGTTCAGGTAGGGGAAGCGGTAGAAGTCCATGTACACCCCGGCCAGGCCGTGGCCAAACCAGGCCCCTAGGGCGACGCCGCCGGCCACCCCGATCAGGACGATGGCCAGGACCAGCTTGATGTAGTGCCAGCCGATGGTGCCGTTGGGATAGCCGAAGGCCTTGAGGATGGCGATCTGGTCGCGCTGGGTGGCGATCAGGCGGCTCACCACGACGTTGAGCAGGAAGGCGGCGACGCCCAGGAAGATGGCCGGGAACACTGTCGCGGTGGTCTGCAGTTGTTTCAGTTCCTCGGTCAGGAAGCGGTTGGAGAACTGGTCCTTGCGGCCGTAGGCGCCGATGCCGCCGTAGGGGGCCAGGCGTTCGTCCAGGGCGTCGATGACGTCCTGGATCTGGGCGCCGGGGGCCAGGGTGAGGGCGACCCGGTTGAAGGCACCGTCCATGCCATAGGCCACGGCCAGGGCGTGGCGGCCCATCCAGAGCACGCCGTAGCGCTGGAAGTCGGGGAACATGGAGCCGGGAGCGATCTGGTAGACGTATTCCGGCGACAGGGCAATGCCGACCAGGGTGAGCTGCTTCAGCTTGCCGTTGATGATGGCGCCGACATGGTCGCCGGTCTTCAGGTGATGGGCGTCGGCGAAGGTGTCACTGACCAGGGCCTCGTTCTCGCTGTAGGGCGTCGGCCAGCGGCCGCGCTTGAGGTGCAGGCGATTGAGCAGGGGGTCGCCGTGGTCGGGAACGGACAGCAGTTGGCCGGTGATGGGGTCGGAGAAGCCCGCGACCTCCAACTTGACCTGGGCTACCACGCGGGTCTCCAGTTCACGCACGCCGGGAATCTCGCGCAGCCGTTCGGCCATGGCCTCGGGCGCACGCTTGAGGGGGGCGAACACCTCGGCGAAGCGGTAGTCTCGGTAGAAGCGGTCGCGCGTCTCCAGCAGGGAATCGTAGGTGGACAGGGCCATCACCAGGGTCGCCACGCCGCCCATGATCACCGCCGCGATGGCCAGGATCTGGCCGCGCATCAGCCAGAGGTCGCGCAGTAGTTTGCGGTTGAGGGCGGTCATGGGGTGGCCCAGATGTCATTGCGAGGCGGCGCAGCCGCCGCGGCAATCCAGGGTTTGGTTCTTCTTGGTGTTAGCGGTCTTTGCTGCCGGCATTGGCCGGGGGCGCCCGGCAGCGCGTTACTTTCTTTGCTCGTGCAAAGAAAGGTAACCAAAGAAAGCACGCCCCCTTCGCCGCCCTTCGGGTTCCCAAATTTACCGGCACCGTTCGGGCGGCTGCGCAACTCGGCCTTCGGCCTCAAACAGTGCTCGCCGACGGCCCCCGAACGGCAACGGTAAATTTGGCGGCTCAGAGGGGATGGCAAACCCACCCTCACCCGCGCTGCCGCGCACCCCTCCCCCCTCGAGGGGGAGGGGCTGGGGGAGAGGGAACATCCCCTCAGCCGGAGCCGAGGATTTCGGACTTGGCCGGGGGGTGTCGGCGAAAGGTGTCTGAGCGCAGCGAGTTCTTTCACCGCCCGGTCAAGTCCGGAATTCTCGGGGTTTCGACGGATGTGGGGAGTGCTTTCTTTGCCTACTTTCTTTGCACGAGCAAAGAAAGTAGGGCGCTGCCGGGCGCCCCCGGCATGAGCCGCTGACAAGGGCGAAATGGTTTGGCTTATGGCCACAACGCTCACCACGACAGTTCCCTCGCCAACTTCTTCGCCGAATTCCCCCGCTCCTCGACGATATGCCCATCCGACAGCCGGATCACCCGATCCGCCATGCCGGCGATGTCGGCATTGTGGGTGATCAGCACGGTCAGGGTGCCCAACTCCCGGTTGGCCTTCTCCAGCGCCTCCAGGACCACGATGCCGGTGGCCGAGTCGAGCGCCCCGGTCGGCTCGTCGCACAGCAGCACCGAGGGGTTCTTGGCGATGGCGCGGGCGATCGCGACGCGCTGCTGCTCGCCACCCGACAATTGGGCCGGGAAGTGGTCAAGGCGCTCGCCCAGGCCGACCAGGGCCAGGGCGTCCTCGGGCGGCATCGGCGCCTCGGCGATCTCGGTAACCGCGGCGACGTTCTCGCGTGCAGTCAGGCTGGGGATCAGGTTGTAGAACTGGAACACGAAGCCGACGTGGTCGCGCCGGAATTGGGTCAGTTCGCTGTCGCTGGCGGTGGTGAGGTTGTGGTCCAGGTAAAACACCTCACCACTGGTCGGGGTGTCGAGGCCGCCCAGTATGTTGAGCAGGGTAGACTTGCCGCTGCCCGACGGCCCCAGCAACACCACCAGTTCGCCGGCCCGAAGCTCCAGGTCGATGCCCCTCAGGGCATGGACCGATACCTCGCCCATGCGGTATATCTTGGTCAGGCCCGCGGCCCGGAAGACAGTGTTTGCGGCCATGGTTAAGAATAGGGCAAATTCGATCGACATGACCAAGGAAAACACTCGGGTATAATCGCGCCATGACTACCGCTCCCACCTTCCCCAAGCTGTTGCAACTGCCCGCCATACTGCGCCCGGTCAGGGTGCCGGTCGATACCCTGGCCGAGGTCAAGTCGGCCGCCGACCTGCCGACCCGGCTTTTCCTCGGCGACTTGGTGCCGGACTCCTTCAAGACCGTGAAGAAGGGCTGGACCGCCGAATGGCATGACGATGCCGGCCACCTGACCCGCTTCCGCCATGCCGGTGGCCTGTCCTCTCTGGAGCTGGCCTATGCCGGCGACGAGGTGGTTTCCCTGGTTTCGGCGACCCGTTTCGCCGAACTGGGCGCCAGCGTCCAGGGCATCCACCCGGGCGGCTGGCTGGCCAAGCTGGCCGAGCGGCTGGAGCCGATGTACAACCTGCGCGTGTTCCCGCACCGCGAGGACGACGCGGTGGGCGGCGACTTCCCGGACGGCCATCTGGTCAGCCTGGTCATGCCGGTGCCGGCCGACCGCCTGATGGCGCTGTTTGACCTACACAAGTCGATGCAGAACGATGCCGAGATTCGCACCCCGATCGACGCCTATGTACGCTACGCCTTCAGCACCGTGAACTACGTCGAGGGCCGCAACCACCCCATGCTGGCGCATCCGGCCGGGCTGGTGCTGCACCACGTCAATGCCCTCGGTACGCCGGCGGCCGAGATGCCGGTGCGGGAGGAGGACGCGGAGGGCGTCGCCGCCTGGACCCTGCAACGCGGCCATTACCTCTATGTGGCGCATTGCCGGTTGCGCGAGGCGGGGCGCTTGATCGAGCGCCTGGCCGGGGCCGGCTTCATCGGTGCCGCCGGCACCGGCAAGGAAGGCTGGCCGTACGGCGCCGAATTCGGCGCCGCGCTGCTGCCGTTCGGCTACGAATACGCCGCCGCCAACGCTTGGTGGTTCGACTCGACCGGCAGCCGGCGCATTTTCTATCCGCGCTTCGCCGACCCGGCCGACCGCGAATCCCTGGGCGGCAACAGCGGCGACATCTGGATCAAGGCCTTGATCCGCGATGCCGGCAAGGCGGCCGAGCAATGCCGGACCGATACTGCGCGCGCCTTTGCCGAGGGTATGGCCGGGGCCGCCGGCAAGCCGGCCGGGGCGATGCACTGAGGGACGCTTTGAAACCCCGCCTTGGCCTGAGCATGCGGGTATCCAGGGGCTTTCCGCCGTTGGAAGACGAGTCAGTGCCTCCTGGGTTCGCCTGAGGATAAGGCCGGAGGCGTGGCGCGCCCGGAGCCGCCGTTCATCCGGATGGCACGTATCCTGCGTCTAACCATCAAGTAAGCAGTACAACCCGACGCCTGGGGCCCGTTTCCGTTGCGGACGCGGAAAGAATTGCCGCCCCGCCCCTGTGCGATCGGCATTGGTTGCCGTTTTCCAGCTTTGCATGACTGCGATGACCGGGATCCAGGCCTGACTGGCGGTAAATTCGACAGGAGGATTCCTGTGAGGAAAAACTTGGTTCCTTTCGACCTGTCACGGCATCTACTCGGAGAGTCGCTGCCCTATGACCTGTTCAACAACCATGGCGTGCTGATCCTCCAACGCGGCGACAGGCTGGACGATCCGGTCAGGTTAGCCCGTCTGGCGGAAATGAGCCTTTACCGTGTCGACAAGGATCCGGCCAATACCGCGCTGTTGCCGGCCACGAACTTGAATGAACTGGCCGGACGTTATGCCGTCATCACCGGTTCGGACAGCGAGTTCAACGCAGACGAGCTGACACTGCTTGCCAGGGATCTGTATCGTCTGGTCAGCGAACACCCCGCGCTGTGCGTGGGCATGGTCTGGCATCTGCCTTTGTCATCAAAAGCCAGACGCCATGCCTTGTTTGTTGCCATTCTGAGCGGGCTGGTCGCCCTGGAATTGGGCCAGGGTATCCGGACTCAGGAGACGCTGATCCGGGCGGCCCTGAGCATGAACCTGTCGTCTTTCACGCTGCAGGACGTTCTCGATCGTGAAGGGCGCCCGCCTAGCCAGGAGGAATCTGAGCAACTTTGGCATCATCCCTGGCAATCCTGGGAAAGGCTGTTCAGGGCTGGCGTCAGGGATATGGACTGGCTGAATGCCGTCCGCCAGCATCATGAGAACCTAGATCAGACTGGCTACCCCTCCCGGGTCGGGGTCGAGGCGATCACGATCGAGGCGCGCATCCTGCGGGTAGTGGATGTGTTCGCCGCCCTGATCGGTCAACGCCATAGCCGTAGTGGCTACGTACCTCACCAGGCCATGCGGCTCGCCTTCGACAGGGAGCGGGGACATCTGGACGGCTCGGTCATGCTGACCTTGCGCCGGATGATGGGGAGACATCCGCCCGGCACCCTGGTCAAGCTGGCAAACAGGGAAACTGCCGTGGTCACGCGATGGTTCAGAAACGCCAGCGCGCCGAAATTCGTGGTCAGCCTGCTACAGCCCTCGGGAGGTCCACTGCCAATTCCCCAGGCTCGCGACACGAGCCGACGCGACTACTCGATTCGAGGCTATACCTCCCTGCCGATGGCTCCACCGGCGTTGAATTGGCCGGACATCTGGGCTCAGGGTTAAAGCTGGGAAAGTGGCAGCCGATTACCGGTCAATTCAATAGCCCCAGTAGGCTTCCCAGCCGATGTCAGGCCAGTTCGGTTCGGCTTCGGTGACGCCGATGACGGCGAAATTGACCTGCGCCGTATTGCGTTCGACCGGTTCCTTCAGCATCCGTCCGCGCATTTCCATGAAGGCCATGACGTGGCCGGCCGATTCGCCGCCGCCTTCCTTGCGCGTCACCACGGCGATCTCCCGCGTCGCCAGCCTGACCAGGGTGCCGGGCGGGTAGAGACCGAGCAGGCGCGGCAACAAGACCGAGTAACGGTTGTCCAGACGCCCGCGCTCGCTACCGAACAGTTGCTTGAGGGCGTACTTGGATGATTTCGGGGGCCGGTAGCGGCGACCGCTGATCTTGGCGGTGTAGTAATCGGCGATCCGGATCAGCCGTGCCGGCGTGTCGATCGCCTCGTTGCGCAGGCCGAGCGGATAACCGCTGCCGTCGAGGTTTTCGTGATGCTGGTGTACCGCCGCCAGCCAGACCGGGTCGGTGACGCGGCTGGCTTCGAGCAGCTTGCGCCCGTGCTCGGGATGCTGGCGCATCTCGGCCCGGATGTCGGGGTTGAACCGCAGCCGTCCATCCGACAGTTCGGCATGCAGGGGCATGGCGGCGATGTTCATGGTCATGGCCGCAGCGGTAGCCGATTCCAGGGTGGCTTCAGGCAGTTCCAGCAGGTCAGCCAGGTCGAGCGTGATCAGCGCCGTCAGCAGACTGTGGCGCACGGCCGGATCGCGCATCGGCAGCAGGCGAAGCAGGCCCAGACAGGCATCGTGATCCATCTTTACCAGTGCGATCAGCTCGCGGGCAAGATCCCGGATGGCGGTCTCCAGGGTGTGGCTGCCGGCAGCTTTCAATACCTGCGGATATTCCAGCATCACGAAACGCAACCGCTCGACCAGATCGGCCCCGCCCATGTTGGGATCCGCGTTGCGGAACAACGGCCGTGCGACGAGCCGGCCCAACTGGTCTGCGTCGTTGATCAGCAGGCCGGCGCTGGCCACCAGCACGCCGGAAACCGTATACAGGTCCCATGCCAGCGGTTGGCCGATCAGGGAGTGGTCCAAGATGACTGGGCGTAAAGGCACGAAAATGAAGCCCGGAGCGGGAATGCACGATATTATTCCATACGTAATTCAAGTACCCCGAGGAAAGCATGACCACCCACGCCCTGAACGATCAGGAAGTTGCCCTGCTGCGCAACGAACTGGAGATGTTGATGCAGGAGCGCCAGAAGTTGCTGCAGGTCACGGGCTCTGCCGCCGTGCTGGTCGCCAACCTGGACATCGATTCGCTACCGCACGACCAGGAAACCATCGACGCCGCCGAGTTGCTCGGCGAAAGCCTCAACGTACTGTCGGAAGAGACCCTCAACGACGCCCTGCACGTGGTGGGGGCGAAGATCGAGTAAGTCCGGTTCGGCCCGGGCCTGAAACGGATCCGGCCAGCAAGGCGCGACCGGCGCCCCGTCAGCGATGTACCGGCCCGGCCGGCAGCCTCAACAGATCCTTGGCAGCGGATCGTCTTCCAGTTCTTCCAGTACCCGGCGGCCGCCGAGTTCCGTTTCCAGGATCAGCCGGGCGGCGCCGGTCTCGATGCGGCCGATGACGGCGGCCTCGGCGCCTTCCGGCAGTGCTTGCCAGCGGGCCAGCACCTCGGCTGCCGCGTCCGGCGCCACGACCGCCACCGCGCGGCCCTCGCAGGCCAGGAAATAGGGGTCGTAGCCGAGCATTTCGCACACTGACGCCACCTCGCCGCGCACCGGCACATCGCCCTGGCGCAGGATCACCGAGCTGCCGGTGGCGTGGGCGATCTCGTGGCAGACGGTGGCCAGGCCGCCGCGGGTCGGGTCGCGCATGAACTTCAGGCCGGGCAGGTCCCAGACTGCGCGTGCGAGCGGCAGCACCGAGGCGGAATCGGAACGCAGCGCACCGGACAGGCCGAACTGCTCGCGCGCCAGCATCACCGAGACGCCATGGTCGCCGATCGGGCCGGAGACCAGCACCACATCACCAGGCGCGATGCGTTTCATGCCCAGTTCGACCGTGGCGCGGCGCACGCCGATGCCGGCCACGCTGAGATAGAGCCCGCCGCCCTCGCCGTGGCGTACCACCTTGGTATCGCCTGCCGCCACGACGGCGCCGTTCTCGCGCGCCGCCGCCGCGAAGCTGGCGATCAGGCGGTCGAGCAGGGCCACTTCCAGGCCCTCCTCGATGATCGCTGAAAGGGTGAAATAGCGCGGTTCCGCCCCGGCCACGGCGAGGTCGTTGACTACGCCATGCACGGCCAGGGAGCCGAGGTTGCCGCCGGGAAACTCGATTGGCTGCACGGTGAATCCATCGGTGGTGACCAGGATGTCGCCGGTCAGGCCGGGCAGGTACACGGCGTCGGCATCGGTATCCAGGGCCGGGTTGGCGAGATGGCGGGCGAAGATGTCGCCGATCAGTTCGCGCATGAAACGGCCGCCGTTGCCGTGGGCCAGCAGGATGCGATCTTCATTCATGTTGGGCTTGGTACTCTATGATTTGGCCGAAGCTTACACCGGCATCATTGACCGGGATACGTTCGGCCAGGTGGACATGGAAACCCGCCGCGGTCAGGCCGGCCAAGGCCAGTTCGGTCAACAGGCGGTTCTGGAATACGCCGCCGGTGAGTCCGACATCGGCGAGGCCGGTCTCCTCGCGCAGGCGGACGGCCTGGTCGACCAGGCCGTCGGCCATGGCCCGGTGGAACAGCCAGGCGCGTTCGCCCTGGCTGAGCGATTCATCGCTCAGCATGGCCAGCAGGGGCGCCCAGTCGGCCCGCCAGACGCCGGCGCCGTCCCTGGCCAGCGGCAACGCCGGAGCGGCCTCGGCGTTGGCCATCTGGACCTGTCTGGCGGCCAGCGCCTCCAGGCGCATTGGCCCCTCGCCCTCGAAGCTGGCCTGGCTGCACACCCCGATCAGGGCCGCGGCGGCATCGAACAGGCGGCCGGCCGCGCTGCTGGCCGGGCTGTTGAGGCCGCGCTCCCAGGCCTGCTTGAGTAGATCCGGCGCGAAGACGGCCGGCTGGCCGGCCTCCCAGAGCAAGGCGGCGGCCGAGCGCCAGGGCTGTCGTCCGGCCTTGTCGCCACCCGGCAGCCGGAACGAACGCAGGCTGGCGGCCCGACGCCAGCGCCCGGGCGCGCCGGTAAAGGCCTCGCCGCCCCAGATCGTACCGTCCTCGCCCAGGCCGACGCCGTCCCAGGCAAACACGATCCAGTCCTTCACCCCGGGGAACTCCCAGGCAAGGGCCGAGGCATGGGCCTGGTGGTGCCAGACCTCCGCCGTCGGCAGGCCGCTGTCGCGCGCCCACTGCCGGTAGCCGTAGCCGGGGTGACGGTCCAGCACCAGGCGCGCGACACGTACCCGGTAGAGCCGTTGCAGGTCCTCGGCCACCCGTGCCAGGGTCTCCAGGCTGCGAGGTGCACCCAGTTCGCCGATGTGTGGCGAGATCACCGCCCGCCGGCCCCAGGCCAGGCAAATGGCGTTCTTCATATGGCTGCCCAGGGCCAGCAGCGGTTCCGGCACCGGCTCGGCCAGGTCCAGTTCCAGCGGCGCCACGCCCCGGCCCAGACGGATCGGTCGCGGCTTGCCGGCGATGACCCGGAACACCGCATCGTCGGCCGGCCGGACGATGGGCCGGTCGTGATGCAGGAAGGCATCGGCGATCGGCGCCAGCCGGGTTTCGGCCTCACCGTTGTCGGTCAGCACCGGCTCGCCACTGATATTGCCCGAGGTCGCCACCAACGGGCCGCCGAAGCGCTCCAGCAGCAGGTGATGCAGGGGCGAGTAGGGCAGCAGGCAGCCGGCCTCGGCGAGGCCGGGCGCGATGAGGGGGGATAGCGCATGCGGGTCGGCGACCTCCAGCAGCATGATCGGGCGCGCCGGCGACTTCAGCAGCGCTGTCGCTTCAGGCGCGAGATGGACGCTCCTGGCCAGCAGGTCGCCTTCGGCCGGGAACATCACCGCCAGCGGTTTGGCCGGCCGGGGCTTGCGCCGGCGCAGTTCGGCCACCGCCGCGTCGCTGGTCGCGTCGCACATCAGGTGAAAGCCGCCGACGCCTTTCACCGCCACGATGCCGCCGGCCTGCAGCACGGCCACGGTGGCGGCCAGGGCCGCCTCGTCGCCGGCCAACTTGCCTCGGGCATCGACGAATTCCAGGTGCGGCCCGCACACCGGGCAGGCCACCGGCTCGGCATGGAAGCGCCGGTTGAGCGGGTCCTGGTATTCCTTCAGGCAGTCCGGGCAAAGCGGGAACGTCGCCATCGCCGTGTTGGCGCGGTCATAGGGCAGGGCGGTGATCAGGGTATAGCGCGGCCCGCACTGGGTGCAGTTGATGAAGGCATAGCCGTGCCGGCGGTCGGCCGGATCATGCAGTTCGTGCCGGCAGTCGTCGCAGGTGAAATAGTCCGGCGGCACATGGATATCCGGCTCGGCGCCGCCGTCGCTGGCCAGGATGACGAACCCGGCATGGCCCTCGAATGCGGTTGGCGCCTCCGAAACCAGTCTGGGCCGGGCAATGGCCGGCGCCTGCTCGATCAGGTCACGCGCAAAGGCCGCCAAGGTGACCTGCGGACCTTCGGCATGGATCGCCACCGCCCCGGTGGCGTTCTGCACCCAGCCCCGGATGCCCATCCGGTGCGCCAGTCGGTAGACGAAGGGCCGATAACCCACCCCCTGCACCTGGCCGGATAGAAGGAGGCGGCAAGCGGTTTCGGGCTCAGTCATGCCCTGGATTCACCCGGCCATGGTCGGCTCGCGGCGGTTGCTCATCGTGGTCGTATGTCCGCATGTCCAAGGATTGTTCTGCCAACTGCAATAACGGGGATAGCCCACTTCTATGAAGGCTAACATGCAGCCGGCCATGCCGGAGGCAAAATCCGGGTTTGTTTTTTTGCCTTTTCGGCTATGGTAAATTCCATAAGGTTGGATGTATATTCATCACATATCGCATATTAATTAATAAATCGGCGATACCCATTCGGATTCTGGATGGAATGCTGGAGGAGGTCAGTTGATTCTCATGCTGGCTCCGAGTCGTTTGCGGAGACCGGCTAAGGATGCGTTCTGGCGCATGGACAGTCTAGAAAAAATCGGAAGAATCGGGGTGGCTATGCATGGAGCAAGATGGTCAGACACGTCTGGCGATATTGGCGTCGAAACGTCGGTTTGCGAATTTATCTGGAGGCATCGCCTGTCATGACCGATCTTCGCGCCTACCAGCAAGCGAATGCGGCCCAGGCTGCCATAGCAGATACGCAAGCGCATCTGGCCCTTCATCATCTCCAAACCGCCTGTCAGTATTCATCTCGACTGGCGCAGATCGAGCAGGAGAACGCCGGCAAGCCATTCGGCGCATTCTGGGCGGATATCCTGTATGGCTCGCTCGGTGTGGCGGCATTGACGGTGCTGTTTCTGGACGATTGTGCAGACAGGCTGTACATCGACGATTGCGTCAATCCGGTCGTCGGCCGTGATGCCAATGCCGCAGCCAGGCCGGCGGAACCCGTCGGCTCGGAGGACATACTGCGAAAATATTCGGACGCCATGGAAATTTGGGTCGGCAAACCGCTCGATTACAGCGTGGCGCCGGTGCAGAACGTCGATGCGCTGATCAAGCTCCGGAACAAGGTCGCCAAACTGCTACTCAACCAGCAGCGGGACGAACCGGAACTCTACGACAATCTGCCTTTCGTCCTCCACGACAAGTTCGAGTCGTCCGCTTTCTTCCCCGACGAACCGGTGTTGCCGCGCGCCTGGGCCTCATACAGTTTTGCCACCTGGGCCATCAGGTCGACGGTGGAGTTTCTCGAATATTTCTACTCCGAGGCGGGCGTGCCGTCCCCGATCGCCGGGCTTAAGCCGCAACTGTCCCACTTGTCCGGATTGGCGATCTAGCCGCTCCCGCTGGCAAAGGCCATGCGGCCTGCCAGCTGGCTGGAATGCCTGGCGGCGGCTCAGTCCAGATGGTCCGTCTTCGGCCCTTTGTCCAGCATGATGAAATACATGCCGACGCCGGCCAGGGCCATCCACAGCACCATGGCCCCGATGCCCAGCAGTTCCGAGAGCGGGTCGAGGAAGAACAGGGTGGCCAGGGCGGCGGCGAGCATGCCGTTGCCGATCCAGAAATGGGTGCGTTGCTTGGTGGGGTCTTGCATGGGTGAATCTCCGGTTCGATGGGGTTGCTTCACAGGCTAAATATCCGATTTCTCAATCAGGCGACTTCCGCCTCGCGCACGCCGCTGGACCACCAGATCCGGCAGGCGCCCTCGTCGGAGACCATGCAGGGTCCGACCGGGTTGCGCGGCGTGCAGGCCTTGCCGTACAGGCGGCACTGGTTGGGATAGAGCTTGCCCAGGACGACCTTGGCGCAGTCGCAGCCAGGCGGCATCTCGCCGATGCGGCGGCGCTTGGGATCGGCATGGTCGGGATATTTCAGACGGGCGTCCCAGGCGGCGTATGCCGGTTTCAGGGCATAGCCGGAATTCGGGATGATGCCGATGCCGCGCCAGTTGGCGTCGACCACGTCCAGGGTCTGCGCGAGCAGGCGCTGTGCGGTGGGGTTGCCGCCCGCGTGGGCGACTTCGAGGTAGCAGTTGTCGAGGAAGTGCTTGCCATCGACGAACTGGCGCAAGACCGAATAAAACGCAGCCAGCAGCGATTCCGGCAGGAAGCCGGCCACGGCGGTGGGCAGGTGGTGCCGGTCGACCACGAACTGCCATTCGTCCGGCCCCATGATGGTAGCGACGTGGCCGGGCGCGACCAGGGCGTCGAAGCCGGGGGTGCCGGAATCGAGCAGCATGGCGACCGCCGGCCAGGTCAGGCGGCCGGAAAGCAGGATGGACAGGTTGTCGGGCAGGCCTTCGGCGATGGCCGCGGCGACCGGGGCGGTGGTGGTCTCGAAGCCGGCGGCAAAGAAGACGACCGGTTTGCCGGGATTGTCGAGGGCGATCTTGCGGGCCTCGGTCGGGCTGGCGATCGGGCGCACGTCGGCGCCGGCGGCCTGAGCCTCGACCAGCGAACGGATCTCGCCCTTGGGGACATTGACCGGCACCCGCAGCATATCGCCGAAGGCGACCAGGATGACCTTGTCGACCAGGGCCAGCTGGATGGCCTGGTAGATATCTTCCTCGGGGCAGACGCAGACCGGGCAGCCGGGACCGGGCACCAGTTCGACGTTGGGGGGCAGGACGCCGCGCAGGCCGGCCTGGGTGATCGAGCGTTCATGGCCGCCGCAGACGTTCATGATCTTGACCTTGCCCGGCAGTTCCAGGGCGCGCATCTTGTCCAGCCAGACCTGGGCTTCGTTCATGCTGCCTCGGTCGTCCTGGCACCGTGCATCAGGGCGCCTTCAGGCTGGATGGCGGGCCGTTGGGTCTGTCCGGCGGCGACGCGGGCGCGCTGGCTCGCCAACTGGCCGCGCAGCCAGGCGAACCAGGCCTCCATGCCCTCGCCCTTGCGCGCCGACAGGCGCAGCACCGGGGCCGGGTTGGCGAGTTCACGGATATGGCGTTCGGCCTTGTCCGGCGAGAAATCGTCCAGCACCGCGAGCAGGTCGGTCTTGCTGATCACCACGGCGTCGGCGCCGCGGAACATGACCGGGTACTTGGCCGGCTTGTCGTCGCCCTCGGTGGTCGACAGCAGGGCGACGTTGGCGTGCTGGCCGAGATCGAAGCTGGCCGGGCAGACCAGGTTGCCAACGTTCTCGACGAACAGCAGGTCGATGCCGGTCAGGTCCATCTGGTGCAGGGCATCGTGCACCATGTGGGCATCGAGGTGGCAGGCGGTGCCGGTGACGATCTGGTGCGCCGGCACCCCTTGGGCACGGATGCGCTCGGCGTCGTTCTCGGTCTCCAGGTCGCCCTCGACCACGGCGATGTTGAACTCGCTCTTCAAGGCCTTGATGGTGGCCTCCAGCAGCGCGGTCTTGCCGGAGCCGGGCGAGGACATCAGGTTGACCGCCAGGATGCCGCGGGCGTCGAAGTGGGCGCGGTTATGGTCGGCCTGGTCGTCGTTCTTCTTCAGCAGCCCTTGCAGGACGGAAATGGTGGTGGCGCCGGGTTCGACCGGCTTGTAGGCGAATTTCACATTGCCCGGGGTGACGTTGCAGCCGCAGGTATCGCACATGCCTCAATCTCCAACGGTTTCGGGGATATCCAGTTCGACCGTTTCCAGGATCAGCTCGTCGCCGGAAACGACCTCGGTCTGCCAATCGCCACAGGCGCCACAGATCAGCTTGTTGGCTTGCGCCTCGGTCTGGGCGCCGCAGGTCCGGCAACGTACCCGGATGGGGGCTTCGACCCATTCCAGTCGGGCGAATTCCGCGCGTCCGCCGGCGGCGGCGAGCGGGAAGGCGGTGGCCAGCAGATCGCCCACCACCCCTGCCAGCGGACCGATGCGGAGCCGGATTAGGTGGACCCCGGTCGCGCCGTGTTGCTTGGCGAGGTCTTCGACCTGATCGACCAGGGCCTGGGCGACGGACAACTCATGCATGTTCGGGGGGGACGTCCGTCTCGCACAGCAGTTCGTCGAACAGTTCCCAGGACGAGCGGGCCTCGGCCTCGGTCATGGTCTGGATGGCATAGCCGACGTGAACCATGACGTAGTCGCCGACCTTGGGCATTTCATCCTGCATCATGAACAGCGATACGTCGCGCCAGACCCCCTTGGCCTGGCAGCGGGCGAGATAGCCTTCGATGGCTTCGATTTGCATGGGGATGGCGAGGCACATGGCAGCAGTATAGGCGAGGGAAACATCGAGATACGAATAAGCATATCAGCGAATAACGATATGTTTATATCGATTCTTTGATAAGTAATTGGAGATATTGAAGTTTTCAATTCGTGTTCGCCGGATACCTTGCTAGCGTGAATGCATGAAAATTCTGATTCTCGGCATAGGCAATACCTTGCTGTCCGACGAGGGCGTCGGTGTACATGTCATTCAGGCCCTGGCCGATCATTCTTCCCCTGACGACGAAGAAATCGAATTGCTCGACGGTGGCACCTTGAGCTTCACCCTGGCCGGGCCGATCGCCGATGCCGGGGCGTTGATCGTGGTCGATGCCGCCCAGTTGCGTGCGGCACCCGGCACGGTCCAGGTGTTCGAGAACACCGAGATGGACCGCTTCCTGCTCGGCAACCGCAAGGCCAGCGTGCACGAGGTCGGCCTGACCGACCTGATGAGCATCGCCCGGCTGACCGATACCTGGCCGGCGCGCCGGGCGCTGGTCGCCATCCAGCCTGAAAAGGTCGACTGGGGCGACGACCCCACCGAACCGGTGGCGGCGGCGGTGCCGCTGGCCTGCGAGCGCATCCGTAGACTGATCCGCGAGTGGCGACATGGCGCTGCTTGACATCCCAGTGGTCACCGAACAAGGCCCCCTGACCGGCAATGCCCGGGCAGTGCTGGGCGAGGTCGAGACCCTGCTCGACAGCCTGTTGCGCACCGGCGACGGCGGCATCGTCGACATCCGCGGCCTGCCCCTGACTGCGGCCGACCGCGGCTGGCTCAAGGCCCAACTGGGCAAGGGCGAAGTGGAGATCCACCTGGACATCGGCGGCCATTCCAGCATCCTGGAAACCGCCTATCCGGCGGTCTGGTGGATAGAGCATCGCGACGAAGGCGGCAACCTGGTCAGCGAATTCATCCAGGTCGCCTATGTACCCGAACTGATCTCGGCGCATCCGGACGATGTCGAGAGCGGTCTCGAGCATCTCAGAAACCGGAATGCCGACCTGTCCTGACCCTGTTTTAGGAGGAAGCGAACCATCATGAGCGATAACCGGATACTGGAAACCCTGGCCGGCCAAGGCATCACGCGCCGCGCCTTCCTCAAGTACTGCGCCACCCTGGCCTCCCTGATGGCCCTGCCGCCCTCCGCCGGCAAGGCCTTCGCCGAGGCCCTGGGCAACGCGCCCAGGCCGTCGGTGATCTGGTTGCCGTTCCAGGAGTGTACCGGCTGCACCGAGGCCATCACCCGCTCGCATTCCCCCAGCATCGAAGGGATGATCTTCGACATGATCTCCCTCGATTACCAGGAGACCCTGATGGCGGCGGCCGGCCACCAGGCCGAGGCGGCCCTGCACGCGGCCATGGAACGCAACCACGGCAAGTACATCCTGATCGTCGACGGCTCGGTGCCGCTCGGCCTCGACGGCGCCTATTCCTGCATCGCCGGACGCAGCAACCTGGAGACCCTGAAGGAGGTGGCCGCGGGGGCTGCCGCCATCGTCGCCATGGGCTCATGCGCGGCCTACGGCGGCCTGCCCAAGGCGAAGCCGAACCCCACCGGCGCGGTGGCGGTGTCGGACGTGATCAAGGACAAACCCATCGTCAACATCCCCGGTTGCCCGCCCATCCCGGTGGTGATGACCGGCGTGCTGGCCCATTACCTGACCTTCGGCAGCTTGCCCGAGCTGGACAAGCTCGGCCGGCCCAAGGCCTTCTACGGCGAGACCATCCACGACCGCTGCTACCGGCGGCCGTTCTACGACCAGGGCAAGTTCGCCAAGACCTTCGACGACGAGGGCGCGCGCAAGGGCTGGTGCCTGTTCGAGCTGGGCTGCAAGGGGCCGGTGACCTACAACGCGTGCGCCAGCGTGAAATGGAATGGCGGCACCTCCTGGCCGGTCGAATCCGGCCATGGCTGCCTGGGCTGCTCCGAGCCCGATTTCTGGGACGCCGGCAGTTTCTACAAGGCCCTGTCGATGCCGGCCAGGCCGCTCAAGATGGCGGCCGGCGCCGCCGTCGCGGGCGCCGTGGCCGGGGTCGCGATTGCCGTATCCAACAAGGCCAGGAAGGGTGCCGCCAAGACGGCCCATGAAAAAACCACCCTGGCCGATCTGGAGAAATCATCATGAACGAACTGCAATTCCTGACCTGGGTGCGCGGCCCCGGCCTCGACATCGCCCTGGCCGTCTTCCTGCTCGGCACGGTCTGGCGCCTGATCGAGATCTACGGCCTCGGCCGCAAGAAGGATCTGGCGGCGCCGCGCCTCACGCCCGGCGCCTCCGGCTGGCACACCGTCCTGCGCCGCTCGCTGCCGCCCGAGGGGATGTTCAAGACCTCGCCAGTCACCTACGTCGGCGGCTACGTCTTCCACATCGGCCTGGCCCTGATCGTGTTTCTGTTCGCGCCCCACATCAAGCTGATCGAGGGTCTGCTGGGTATCTCCTGGCCGGGTCTGCCGTCCCAGATTATCGACCTGGTCACGGTGGTCACCCTGACGGCCATGGTGGTGGTCCTGGTCGATCGCATCAAGCGGCCGGTCAAGCGCTTCCTGTCCACGTTCGAGGACTGGTTCACCTGGGCGGTGACCTTCCTGCCCGTGTTGACGGGTTGGCTGGCCGTGCAGCATCTGCTGCTGCCCTACACCACTCTGCTGGCCCTGCACATACTGAGCGTCGAGGTCCTGCTGGTGGTGCTGCCCTTCACCAAACTGTTCCATGCCTTCACCGTGTTCGGTTCGCGTTGGTACAACGGCACGGTCAACGGTCATAAGGGGGTGCCGGTATGAGCCACTCCTGTTTCGTCGCTCCCGCGCAGGCGGGAGCCCAGTTGAATCTGGCTGGATTCCCGCTTGCGCGGGAATGACGGCTACGTCTTGCGAGGAATCTCAGCCATGACTGCCACACTCGAAAAAGGCGTCCGCGTCCTGAAAGAGGTCATCGACGCGCCCATCGCCAGCTACTTCAACAGCTGCGTGCATTGCGGCCTGTGCGCCGAGGCCTGCCTGTTCTACACCGAAACGGGCGATCCCAAGTACACGCCCATCCACAAGCTGGAACCCCTGCGCCGGGTCTACGAGCAGGAATACACCTTGCTGGGGCGCCTGGCCAAGCTGGTCGGCCTGGCCAAGCCGGTCACCGACGCCGAGCTGCACGAGTGGCAGGAGCTGGTCTACAACTCCTGCACCCTGTGCGGCCGCTGCTCGGTGGTCTGCCCGGTCGGCAACGACATCGTCTACATGGTGCGCAAGCTGCGCGAGGGCATGTCGGCCTCCGGCAACGCCCCGGACGGCATCAAGGGCGCGGCCAACCGCACCATCACCATCGGCAGCCCGATGGGGGTCAAGCTGCCGGCCGTGAAGGCCCAGATGAAGCACGTGGAAGAGGACTACGGCATCCCCATCCCGCTCGACGCCGAGGGCGCCGAGTACATGGTCATGCTGTCGTCCATGGAGATCATCAACTTCCCGGAATACCTGGCCGCCATCGCCAAGATCATGCGCCAGGCCGGCAAGACCTGGACCCTCTGCTCGACCGCCTTCGAGGCCACCAACGCCGGCATGCAGATCGGCAACTCCGACCTCGCCCGGGTCATCGTCTCGCGCATCGTCGACGGCGCCGAGCGGCTCAAGGTCAAGTGCGTGATCAGCCCGGAATGCGGCCACGCCTACACCGCCCTGAGGTGGGAAGGCGCCAACCTGATCGGCCGGCCGTTCACCTTCCAAGTCAAGCACATCATCGAGGTGCTGGGCGAGTTCCAGGACCAGGGCCTGCTCAAGACCGAGGGCATGGAGACCGACCGCCTGACCTTCCACGACCCCTGCCAGCTGGCCCGGCGCGGCGGCGTCATCCAGCAGCAGCGCAGGCTGATGAACCAGATCGCCGAAAACTTCGTCGAGATGCCGGACGCCGGCTTCATGAACTGGTGTTGCGGCGGCGGCGGCGGCGCCTCGGCCATCGAGGAGGGCGAGGAGTTGCGCCTGGAGGCCTTCAAGAAGAAGAAGGCCCAGCTCGACGCGGTCAAGCCCGACCGCCTGGTGACCGCCTGCGCCAACTGCCGGATCGTCCTCGAAGAGGGCCTGGAGCACTACCAGATGGACATCCCCGTGGTCGGCCTGACCGAGACCATCGCCGAACACATCCCGGACGCCGTCGAATCGGAAGGAGCCTGACACCATGACCATCGGCAATGACAAGGAATTCAAGGCCGCATTGCATGTCCTCCCGCCGGCCCGGCAGCGCCAGGTGGCGGCGCGTTTCGTCGACAGCGTGCTGGCCCTGTGCAACGACGTCCGGGTGGCAGGCGCGGTGAGCGCCGCCAGGCGGCCCGATATCACCGATGTGGAACTGGGCGCCCTGTACATGGCCGCCAAGGCGGCCAGCGTGGAGAGCTATACCCAGTGCGGCCGCGAGACCGACTGGGCGAACCAGGCCGGGCACTTCGTCTGCAAGGCGGCGGTGAACTGCGTCAAGCCCGCCGACAGCCACGAGAACCTGGCCTGGGACGCCGCCATGGAGGCGCGCATGGCGCGCACCTGCGCCAGCATCGCCGGTGGCGAGGGCACCGAGACCCGCGAGGCCGAACAGCAGTACCGCATCCTCGACGCCTTCCTGAGCGAGTAAGGACACGAACATGAGCACAGCACAACGCATCGTCGTCGATCCCATCACCCGCATCGAGGGCCACCTGCGCATCGAGGCGGCCACCGACGAGCAGGGCCGCATCACCAGCGCCTACTCCGCCGGCACCATGGTGCGCGGCATCGAGATCATCCTGCGCGGACGCGACCCGCGCGACGCCTGGGCCTACGCCCAGCGCATCTGCGGCGTCTGCACCCTGGTGCATGGCCTGGCCTCGGTCCGCTCGGTGGAGGACGCCCTGCACCGGGCCATCCCGACCTACAGCATCCCGCGCAACGCCGAGATCATCCGCAACCTGATGATCGCGGCCCAGTACGTGCACGACCACGTCATGCACTTCTACCACCTGCACGCGCTCGACTGGGTCGACGTGGTCTCGGCCCTCAAGGCCGACCCCAGGGCGACCTCGCAACTGGCCCAGAGCATCAGCAAGTGGCCGAAGTCCTCGCCCGGCTATTTCGAGGACGTGCAGAAAAAGATCAAGACCTTCGTCGAACAGGGCCAGCTCGGCATCTTCGCCAACGGCTACTGGGGCCACCCGGCCTACAAGCTGCCGCCCGAGGCCAACTTGATGGCGGTGGCGCACTATCTGGAAGCCCTGGCCTGGCAGCGCGACGTGGTCAAGCTGCACGCCATCTTCGGCGGCAAGAATCCGCATCCCAACTTCGTGGTCGGTGGCGTGCCCTCGGCGATCTCCGTGCAGGGCGGCGACGGCCACGGCAAGGGGCCGATGCACCGGGGCGGCCAGGACGCCACGGCGGTCAACATGATCGGCCTGCAGACGGTGCAGAACGTCATCGCCAAGATGCGCGAGTTCGTCGATCAGGTCTATGTCCCGGATACCCTCGCCATCGCCGGTTTCTACAAGGACTGGGGCGCGCGCGGCGAAGGCGTGGGCAACTTCCTGTGTTTCGGCGACCTGCCGGCCAAGGGCTTCTGGGACACTGATTCCTACCTGATACCGCGCGGTGTCATCCTCGGCCGCGACCTTGCCACCATCCACCCGATCGACCTCGACCGCGACGACGAGATCCAGGAATTCGTCAGCCATGCCTGGTACAAGTACGGCGACGGCGACGACAAGGGCCTGCACCCCTGGAAAGGCGAAACCGAGTTCAACTTCACCGGACCGAAGCCGCCCTACGAGCAACTGGACGTCGAGAGCAAGTACTCCTGGCTGAAGTCGCCGCGCTGGCAGGGCAAGGCGGTCGAGGTCGGCCCGCTGGCCCGCGTCCTGCTGATGGTCGCCGCGGGCAATGGCCAGGCCAAGGAACTGGTCGACTACGCCCTGAAGACCCTGGACGTGCCGGTCGAGGCGCTGTATTCGACCCTGGGCCGCACCGCCGCCCGCACCCTGGAGTCGAAAATCGTCGCCGACGCCATGCCGGGGATGTACGACGAGTTGCTGGCCAACATCAAGGCCGGCGACCTGCGCACGTTCAACGAGCAGTATTGGGAGCCGTCCACCTGGCCGAAGCACATGAACGGCGTCGGCCTCATGGAAGCGCCGCGCGGCGGTCTGAGCCACTGGATCGTCATCGACGACGGCCGGATCAGCAACTATCAGGCCGTGGTACCGAGTACCTGGAACGCCGGCCCGCGCGATCCCCAGGGCCAGGCCGGGCCCTACGAGGCGGCCCTGCAGGACCGCCACGTCCTGGCCGATCCGAAGCAGCCGATCGAGATCCTGCGCACCATCCACAGCTTCGATCCCTGCATCGCCTGCGCCGTGCACGTGACCGACCCGGAAGGCGAGGAACTGATCAAGGTCAAGGTGCGCTGACCTGGCCCCGACGCCCTTCCTTCGCGGGGGGGCGTCCGGTCAAACGTCCGGCCAGAGGCCACCGCGACTGGCTTGCGGCCGGGGCCGGACGGCTGCGACGCTTTTCAACGGACGCGGTAATCCGTAATCAACCGAATCAGGCAATGACTTGAGCCGGCACCGGCTCATGGGTCAGCCATGCCGGTATGGCTGTCAGGGCGACACGAAGGCCTGTCGCCTATAACTTAGGTTCTATTACAGTTGAGGTATATTGCCGGCTGAACCGTTCGCCTGTCCGAACCGGCCCAGGCCGTCCCGATTCCTGCAACCATCGGAGCCCATCCACCGTTGAAGCCGCACGCGTGATCAAAATCGTCCTTCTGACCTTGGCTTACTTGGCCACGGGCTGGCTGGGTCTGCAGATTCCCTATGTCGGCTCGCATATCACCCTGGTCTGGCTGCCGACCGGTATCGCGGTAACGGCATTGTTGCGCTGGGGATGGGGCGTATGGCCCGGCGTCTACCTTGGCGCTTTTCTGGCCAATCTGGCCATCGGTTCGTCCTGGCCCCTGGCGGCGGGGATTGCCGTGGGCAATACGCTGGGGCCTCTACTGGCCATGGCATGGCTGGTCCACGTTCGCTTCCATCCGGCATTCGACCGCCAGAGGGATGTCGTTTCGCTTATCGCCGCCGCCGGCATGGGCATGGCCGTATCGGCATCCTGTGGGGTCGCGAGTCTCCATCTGGCCGGATTGACCCCTCCGCGAGCGATGGCCGAGGCCTGGCTGTCGTGGTGGCTGGGCGATACGGTCGGCGTGCTCCTGGCCGCGCCCCTGCTCATGACCCTGACCCGGAAAAGCCTGGAACAACTGAGGCATGCCGACAAGGAATTGTTGCTCTGGACCCTGGTTGCCGTTCCGCTGGCCTGGCTCGCTTTCATCCAGGATTACGCGCAGATCGGCCATTCATTGCCGCTGACCTTCCTGACCCTGCCCTTGTTCGCCTGGGCCGCCCTGCGATTCGGCAAGACCGGCGCCGCGCTGGCCGGTTTGGTTTTCTCCGTGGTGGCGGCCTGGGGCACCGCGACCGGGCATGGTCCGTTCATCCTGCCCAATGCTCAGGCCGGCCTGTTGCTGCTATGGAGCTATATGGCAACCACCGTGCTGACGGGGCTGCTGATCACCGCCCTGCTGGCTGAAAGGCGGATGGTGGAAAGTGACCTGCGCGAGAGCGAGAAAAAACTGCGCGGGCTGTTTGAGCTGTCGCCACTGGGCATCGCCTTGACCGACATGAAGGGCTGCTACGTCGAGTTCAACGCGGCATTCCGGGATATCTGCGGTTATCCCGAGGCAGAACTGAAGTCGCTCGACTACTGGCAGTTGACGCCGAAAAAATACCAGCCCGACGAGGCGCGGCAACTCGAGTCCCTGGAACGGACCGGACGCTACGGTCCCTACGAAAAGGAATACCTGCGCAAAGACGGCCGCCTGGTTCCCATCCAGCTCAATGGCATGTTGATCGCACGCGATGACGGCCGGAAATACATCTGGTCCATCGTCGAAGACATCAGCGGCCGCAAACGGATCGAGGCGGATCTGCGGGTCGCGGCCAGCGCATTCGAAGTCCAGGAAGGCATCATGGTCACGGATGCCAAGGGTGTGATCCTGAGGGTCAATCGGGCCTTTACCAGGGACAGCGGCTACTCCTCCGAGGAAATCGTCGGGCAGACGCCGCGGGTGCTCAAGTCCGGTCGCCACGATGCCGGGTTCTATGCCGCGCTGTGGCAATGCCTGCAGCGCGACGGCGCCTGGCAGGGCGAAATCTGGGACCGGCGCAAGAACGGCGAGATCTACCCGAAATGGATGAGCATCGCGGCGGTGAAGGGCGACGACGGGGTCACCAGCCATTATGTCAGCACGCACGAGGACATTACCGCGCGCAAGCTGGCAGAGGATGAGATCAAGAATCTCGCCTATTACGACCCGCTCACCCGCCTGCCCAACCGCCGCCTGTTGCTCGACCGCCTGCACCAGGCCCTGGCGACCTGCGCGCGCAGCGGGAGGCAAGGGGGCCTGGTGTTCATCGATCTGGACAACTTCAAGACGCTCAACGACACCCTGGGCCACGACATGGGCGACCGGCTGTTGCAGCAGGTGGGGCAGCGCCTCACCGCCTGCCTGCGCGAGGGCGACACGGTGGCCCGTCTGGGCGGCGATGAATTCGTGATCATGCTGGAAGACCTGAGCGAGAACATCAACGAAGCCGCCACCCAGCTGGAGACCGTAGGCGAAAAAATCCTTGCCGATCTCAACCGGGCCTACCTGCTCGCCGGCCACGAATACCATGGCACTCCGAGTATCGGCGTGACCCTGTTCGGCAATCAGCATGCGACCGTGGAGGAGTTGCTCAAACAGGCGGACCTGGCCATGTACCAGGCCAAGGCCGCCGGGCGCAATGCGCTGCGCTTCTTCGACCCCCGGATGCAGGCCGTGGTCAGCGCCCGCGCCGCACTTGAAAAGGACTTGCGCAATGCGGTGCGCGAACGCCATTTCACGCTCAATTTCCAGGCCCAGGTGGACGCCGCGGGCCGGGTGACGGGGGCCGAGGTCCTGGTGCGCTGGCCGCATCCTCAGCGCGGCATGGTGTTGCCGGACGACTTCATCCCGCTGGCCGAGGAGACCGGCCTGATCCTGCCGCTGGGGCTCTGGGTGCTTGAATCCGCCTGCGCCCAACTGGTGGCCTGGTCTGCCCGGGCGGATACCGCCCACCTTGACCTGGCCGTGAATGTCAGCATCCAGCAGATCCGCCAGCCGGATTTCGTCGAACAGGTGCTGGCGGTACTGGACCATACCGGCGCCGATCCGAGAAGGCTCCAACTGGAACTGACCGAGAGCCTGCTCATGGATAACGTGGAAGACACCATCGCCAAAATGACGGCGCTGAAGGCCCGGGGTGTGGGCTTCGCCCTGGACGATTTCGGCACCGGCTACTCTTCGCTTTCCTACCTGAAACGCCTACCCCTGGACAAGTTGAAGATCGACCGCTCCTTCGTGATGGACGTGCTCACTGACCCCAACGACGCGGCGATCGCCAGAACCATCGTGGCACTGGCGCAGAGCCTGGGCCTGGCGGTCATCGCCGAGGGCGTGGAAACGGACGCACACCGGGATTTCCTGGCCCGCCACGGCTGCCATGCCTATCAGGGCTACCTGTTCAGCCGGCCGCTAGCACTGGTTGGCTTTGAACAGTTTCTGAGGCAGGTTCCGGCCAGTACCGAGAGTAAATGGCTTGACCATGGCCAGAGCGTCAGCCAGGGCAACCATCGATAGGCCGTCCGGGGTTGACCGGCGTCAGGCCGACTGAACCAGTGATTGCCGCAGCGTAACGGCCGTCCGATAATCAAGCTGCGCTAGAAGCCGCACTATCGCAAGTCGTCCTGCTGCGGCATAACACGGGAGGCGTCATCATGGCCGGCAAGAAAGCCCTGTTCGTAGGCATCAACAAGTTTGCAAACTATGCCCAGTTCACCCTCAACGGTTGCGTCAACGACGCCAAGGACATGGCGGCGTTGTACAAGGACCTGCTCGGCTTCAAGGCCAGCGAGACCACCATCCTCACCGATGCCCAGGCGACCAAGGCCAACATCATGGCCAAGCTCAATGCGATGGTCGCCGACGCCAAGGCGGGCAAGCTCAGCTATATCGTCTTCAGCCTGTCCTCGCACGGCACCCAGATGAACGACAGCAGCGGCGACGAGCCTGACGGCAAGGACGAAGCCTTCGTGCCGCACGACATCGCCGAGAAGAACGGCAGTTGGGATCCGGCCCACATCATCTGCGACGACGAGTTCCACGATCTGTTCACGCAATTGCCGGCCAATGTCCTGCTCGAGGTCTATCTGGACACCTGCCACAGCGGCAGCGGCCTGCGCGGTGCGGAGTTCAGCCTGCACGCGCCGAGGGCCCGCTTCATCGCCCCACCCGAGCACGAGTTCGGCGCGAAGACCGCCAGGATGCGCGGCTTCACGCTCAGCCGGCCGCCCGCGGTCAAAGGCAAGAAGGCTGCCGCCAAGGCCGCCAAGGCCGCCATCGCCGGCGCGCATCACCTGCTCTGGACCGGCTGCAAGGCCAACGAGACCAGTGCCGATGCCTACTTCAACGGCCGCTACAACGGCGCCTTCACCTACTACTTCGTCAAGGTGATGCGCGATACCAAGAACCAGCTCTCGCGCAAGGAGGTGGTGGCCAAGATGCGCGCCCTGATGAAGGGCGAGTTCGCCCAGAACCCGCAGCTGGAAGGCAACGCCAGCAACCGCGCCCAGGCGGTCGTCTACTGACGCCGACGGCGATCAAACGGGGGCCCGGCAACGGCCCCTGCCGGGTGGCCGCATCCCAGATCGGACACCTCCAGGCCCAGCCGTGCCACCGGGATCAGGGACGTAGACCATCCATATAGCCGCACCACCCCGCAGCCATCTATAGTTCGGATAACCCTGTCTGGAAGGTCGGTCATGGAAGACGTGCTGAAAAGGCTGCTGGAAACCGAGACCCGCGCCGAGGCCATCATCGAGGCGGCCGAGATCGAACGTGAAGGCATCGTCCAGGCGGCCATGGCCGAGGTCCGCCAGGCCGAGGCCCGGTTTCAGAGCGAGTCGGCGCGGCGGCGCCAGCCGCTCATGCAGGAGGCGGAAGACCGGGCCAACCAGCTGGTGGCCGACCTGACCCGCAAGTTCGAGGCGCGCCAGCGCGCCCTGCGCGACCAGGCCGATCACAACGAGGACGAGGCGACCCGGGCCGCCCTGGCCTTGATCCTCGATCCGGAGGCCTAGCCCCCCTGACCATGCA
>JBAZLW010000003.1:0-29490 GCA_041650095.1 Hydrogenophilaceae bacterium
CATCACCGGGGTGATGTCGACACCAGTGCCGTCGCCCTCGATGAAGGGGATAATGGGCCGGTCGGGCACGTTCAGCGAGAAGTCGGCATTGACGGTGATTTTTTCGCCCTGGGCGGGGACCTGGATTCGACTGGACACAATAACTCCTGGTAAAGACGCAAAAAATGAGCCGCATCATCCTGTTCAACAAGCCTTGGGGCGTGCTGAGCCAATTCACCAGCGAGGACGGCCACCCGGGATTGAGCGAGTACATCGACCCGCCGGGTTTCTATGCCGCCGGCCGACTGGATGCGGACAGCGAAGGTCTGCTTATTCTAACCGACGACGGGGGGCTTCAGCACCGGCTTGCCCATCCCCGATTCGGCAAGGAAAAGACCTATCTGGTCCAGGTCGAGGGTGATTCGACCGAAGAGGCGCTGGAGATGTTGCGGTGCGGTATTGATCTGGGTGATTTCATCACCCGGCCGGCCAAGGCGCGCAGGATTGCCGAGCCGGAGGACTTGTGGCCGCGCGACCCGCCGGTCCGTTTCCGAAAGGCTATTCCCACCAGTTGGATCGAGTTGACCATCCATGAAGGCAAGAACCGTCAGGTACGCCGCATGACCGCCAAGGTTGGCCTGCCGACCCTGCGCCTGATCCGCTGGCGGCTCGGCGACTGGAGCCTGGACGACATCGCGCCGGGTGAATGGCGTATGGAAGAGGTTAGCCCCCCGTCGGCCGCGAACCCGAGGCGATCCGCTCCCGCCACTGGCGGGCGTGGCGGACCAGGTGGGCCTCGTCGATCGAGAGGCAGCGGCCATCCTTGACCACCATCTCGCCTGCCACCCAGACGTGCCTGACCTGCTCCCGGCCGGCCGAGTAGACCACCTGCGAGATGGGGTCGTAGCAGGGCTGCATGGATGCGCCGGAGAGATCGACCGCCACGATGTCGGCCTGTTTGCCCGGCAGCAGTGAACCGATCTGACCATCGAGCCCCAATGCCCTGGCGCCGTTGAGGGTGGCCATGGCCAGTGCGGCATGGGCCGGCACAACGTCGGCACGGCCAGACATGCCCTTGGCCAGGAGGGCGGCCAGGCGCATTTCCTCGAACACGTCCAGGCGGTTGTTGCTGGCGGCGCCGTCGGTACCGATACCAATATTGACGCCGGCTTCGAGCAACCGGGTCTTGGGCGCGACACCATTGGCCAGCTTGAGGTTCGAACTGGGGCAATGGGCAACGTGGCAACCCTGCTCGGCCAACAGGAGGATCTCTTCGTCGCCCAGATGCACGGCATGAACCCCGATGAACTGCGGCCCCAGCAAGCCTAGTTGGTGCAGGCGTTCCAGCGGCCTGAGCCGATAAGTGTCCAGGCTGTGGCGGATCTCGTCGTGGGTCTCGTGGATATGCATATGGATCGGCAGATCCAGTTGTGCGGCGTAGGTCTGCACCTTCTCCAGGGTCTTGTCAGCGCAGGAGTAGGGTGCATGAGGCGCCAGGCAGAACGACACCAGCGGCTGGTGCCGGTAGGCATCGCGGACTTCCATCCCTTTCTGCAGATAACCGTCAGGATCGGCCGCCCAAGCGGACGGGAAATCGATCACGATGATGCCCGAGGCAACGCGCATCTTGGCCTCCAGCGCCGCCTCGATGGTGGCGTCCTGGAAGAAATACATGTCGTTAAAGCAGGTAACGCCGCCTTTCAGCATTTCCAGGCAGGCCAGCCGGCTGCCGTCCATGACGAACTCGGGCGACATCCAGCGCGCCTCGGCCGGCCAGATATGCTCATTCAGCCAACTCATCAGTGGCAGGTCGTCGGCGTAGCCCCGCAACAGCGCCATTGCGGCATGGCCATGCAGGTTGACCAGTCCCGGTATCAGTGCGTGACCCGGTAGGCGTACACGTTCGCGAAAGAGGTAGCGGGAATCTGCCTCGTGGCTGGGCAGGATGTCCTGGATGCGGCCTTCGCCGACGATCAGGCTATGGTGCTCCAGCACCTTGCCCGCAGGCTCCACGGGCACTATCCAGTCGGCATCAATGCGGAGATCTACTACAGTTTGGTTACGCATGCCCGGAATGCTATTCATGTGTGGCCTGAACAGCAAGCCGGGCAAACGAGTACTGCGATTACTGCTGTCCGGCGTTCTGGGCCTTGAAGAAGAAGGCGGCCGAGTTGCGGAGGTTGTCGGACGTGACCTTGACTAGATTGCTATAGCACTCTTGAAAATTGATGTTTCCTGGCTGGCTGGCTACCGTATCGCTTGCAGCGGCGGGAGTAGCGGCCGGAGCGGTGGCGACCACGACCGGGGTCTCGACCGGAGCGGTGGTGACTTGAGCCACGGCGGGAAGCACAGGGGCTTGTGCAGGTTCGGGAGCGGGGACAGGCGCTGCGACAGTGGCTATGGGAAGGGCGGGGGCATCTTCCTGACATGCGGGATCAAGCAGGCCGCGGCCCGGGCAGCCGATCGTCTTGTATAAATTGCTGCCGGTTGTGTTGCCGGTTTCGCTCGCCTGGTTGGCAGGGTTGTAATACGGCTCTCCGATCGACTCGGCCTGGGCAGCGCCGATCGACAACAGGGCAGTAGAAAGGCAGGTCAAAAAAAGGTTGTGGGTACGCATGGTCACTCCTTATTAGAAAATATGAATATGCTCAATTGTCGCCGAAGTGGCTGTGGTCATGCCATCGAAAACTGGCTTGGGGACATGTTCGGCGGATGCTGTGGTTCCGGCATCCCGCACGGCTACGTGGTTGCACACGGATTCAAGCAATCTCTGGGAAGCAAAAAAATGCGCCCCGCAGGGCGCATGCGGAAGCATCCACCGGGTGTCCCCGGGATGCGGTTTTCGCTTGTTTAGTTAGGCGAGACGCCCAGTGCCTTGACCGTCGGCATGTTGAGATAGCCGTCGTACGGCAATCCCTTTTGCTTCTGGTAGGCGGCGATCGCGGACATGGTCTGGGGATTCATGGTGCCGTTGATGGGGCCGGGATTGAAGCCGGCGGTCGCCAGGGCCTTCTGGATCTCCGCGACCTTGGCCTCGGTGGTGTTGACGTCGCATAGTATCTCGGTCCAGTACTCCTGAGCCGGACAGACCTGAACCGCCTGCTGAACGGTGGTGTACTCGGCCGGGACCGGGATGCGGGTTTCCTTGGCCGGGGTGACCAACTTGCTGACCTCACGTTCGACGTATTCGGCCGGGACCGGGACGCGCCGTTGGGTGGCCGGCGTCACCATGGTCATGACTTCACGTTCGTAATCGACCGGTACGACCTTGGTGACGGTCGTCGCGGGCTTCACCAGCTTGGTGACTTCCCGCTCGGCATACTCGGCGGGGATCACTATGGTGCGTGTCGTGGCAGGGGTCTTCAACACGGTCTTCTTGACCGTGTTGTATTCCGCCGGGATGTCCTCGTAGCGGACATCCGCGGGCGACTTGACGATCTGACGGGTGACGGTCTGATATTCGGCCGGCACTTCGACCAGGCACATTACCTGGCCGGTCGTTGCGTCGATCTTCTGGATATTGGTCGTGGTGCCCGGTTTCCAGGTCGTGTAGGCCTCGCGCACCAGCTTCCGCTCGGACACGGTTTCATACACGGCCGGCACCTCGATGGCCTTCTTGCTGGCCGGCTTGACCATGACTCTTTCTTCGACCGTCTCATAGACTGCCGGCACTTCCTCCAGCCGGGTGCTGGCGTCCTTGACCAGGACGCGTTCCTTGACCGTCGAATAGACCGCTGGCACGACTTCCTGGACTTCCTCGCTCTGGACATGGACCTTCACGGCCTTGTAGACCGGTGGGACGATCTCGATGCGCTCGCTGGCTTCCTTGGCCAGGACGCGTTCCTTGACTGTCTGATAGACAGCCGGCACGGTTTCGATGCGCTCGCCGGCCTCCTTGACCAGTTTCTTGGCAACCTCGGTACGCATGATGGCGGGCCGGGCAACCTTGGCGAAACACTGGCCGGCAACGGCGTTCACAGGGGCATTGTCACCGGTAAAGGCACCCATCGGGAGCGGACACGGATTCGGTGCGGCCGCCGGTGTGGCTACCGGGGCCGGTGCTTCAACTTTGCAGCCTGGATCCAGCAAGCCTTTACCCGGGCAACCAATGGTCCGGTACAGAGGGGTACCAATAGTGACACCGGTCTCGCTCGCGGCATTGGCAGGATTGTAGTAAGGAGCGCTCGTGGTTTCAGCGCAGGCGATTCCTGCAGCAAAAAGTGCCGTGCTCAAAGAACTCGAAACCAATAGGGTTGTACGCATGTTTTTTCTCTCCATGTTGAAAGGTAAATATCCCTAATAAAACACTGATCTATTTGGGCTTCATCGTTCCCGAGAATGCGGGAACCTAGTCTAATCAAACAACTGGATGCCCGCCTGCGCGGGTATGACGAATGAATCAGCGTTTCCCTAATTCCGTTTACGAAAATGACATCGCCATTTTATTGTCTTGGCCTTCCTAGCGCTGCCGCACAAATGGCAGATAGTGATGGGTAATGCATACCACCATCATAGTTGCAAGTGTGGTCTAGAAAGGATTATCAACCAAGAGGTACATATACTTATAAAAGCCTGATCTGCCCGTGCTGGCCAATATGCGGCGTTTCCCATGAGCAATAAAAAACCGCCCGAAGGCGGTTTTTGTTTTCAAGCGAAGACGGCTTATTTAACCCGGTTTCGATATTCGCCGGTTGCCGTGTCGATCTCGATCTTGTCGCCGATTTCCACGAAGGCGGGAACCGAAATCGTGTGGCCGGTAGGCTTGATGCGGGCCGGTTTCATCACCTTGCCGGAGGTGTCGCCCTTGACGGCGGGCTCGGTGTACTCAACCTCGCGCACCACGGAGTTAGGCATGTTGACGGAGAGGGCCTTGCCTTCGTAGAACACCACCTCGCAGGGCATGGCGTCTTCCAGGTAGTTCAGCATGTCACCGAGGTTGTCGGCTTCGATTTCGTACTGGTTGTAGTCACCGTCCATGAACACATACATGGGGTCGGCGAAGTAGGAATAGGTGCATTCCTTGCGGTCCAGGGTGACGGTATCGAACTTCTCGTCGGCCTTGTACACGGTTTCCGTGCCAGCGCCGGTAAGGAGGTTCTTCATCTTCATCTTGACTACTGAGGCGTTGCGGCCGGATTTCGAGAATTCGGCCTTCTGAACCACCAGCGGGGCGTTGCCCACCATGATGACGTTGCCAGCGCGGAGTTCCTGTGCGGTTTTCATGATCTGTTCGGAAAGTAGGTCTGTAAAAAGCTGATTATTATAACTTTTTATTTTGATTTTTCATTGCAGAATTTCACCAGATTGCCAGCCAGGTCACCGACCTCGTCCAGGCCGGCCTGCCAAGCAGCCGAACGCGCGAGCCATCGTTCCCGGTGCGCCCAGAACGGCGTCCAGGCCGGGCCGGCATCGCCGTCCTCGTTCCATGCCTGCCAGAGCCGGCGCAAGGTTCCGGCCTCGGCCACCCCGCGACAATACAGGTCGAGCAAGGCGTTTATCTTGGGCCAGTGGGCGCCTTCCGCCTGCCGGTAGGCCTGCCAGACCAGGGGCCTGCCGGCCCATATCGCCCGTACCAGGGAGTCTTCGCCGCGCACCAGGTTGCAGTCGCAAGCCCACAGCAGCCGGTCATAGCGATCCTGGTCCAGCATCGGTAGGACGTGTACCGCCAAGGCACCCCGGGCCAGGACATCGCCGGGCGCCAGTGCGGTTCGGCCGAAAAACCGGGCCACATTAAGGAGCGATTTGCCTTCCGGCACCAGGCAGCGCACGGGTTGCGAACCCTCCACCCAGGACTGGAACAGGCTTTCGATGGCCTGGCTTTCATAGCTGAAGAGGGAGATGCGCAGTTCTCCCACCTGCTCGACCGGAATACCGAGCGCCAACCAGAATTCGTTGCGCGCCTGAACATCAATCTGAAAGGCATCCCGTTCCCGGACCAGCCACGACTCTTTCAAAACGCCGCCAGTACCGACCACATAGCCGGGCATGAAGAAATACTTGGTCAGGGGCAGGCGAGGGTGGGGCGAGGGCAGCCCATGGCAGCCGGCCACCCAGTCTTCGGCGCTCAGGTATTCCAGATTGAGCCAGAGCGGTTTGACCGCTTGCTCGGCCATGGCCTGTTCATACTGTTCGGGCAGATGGCAGGCCAGCGCCTCGATCACCACGTCGGCAGGTTCGACCTCGGGGAGGGGTGAACACCAATGCCGTATTTCAACGCCTTGGCAGGTCTGACGATCCAGGCTCGGATCGATCTCCGGCCGGATATGGCGAAAGCTCTCCAGGTCATCGACCCACAGACGCACACTGAGCCTGTGTTCGGCGACGAGTTGGCGGGCGAGCCGCCAGGTGATGCCGATGTCACCGTAGTTGTCGATGACGGTGCAGAAGATGTCCCAGCGCGATCCGGGCCGCATGACGCCTCATTCAGGCAGCAGGATCTTGCCTTCCTTGCTGAACTGGTAATCCCTGAAGACATGTTCTGCGCTAAGCAGGGTGTAGCTGCCGTCCCCGGCCTTCCGGGTGGTGTCCTTGAGCCGGTAGGTATAGTGGCCGCAGGTCCAGATGTCGAAATTGCGGAAGTGGGTGCACAGGCAGGTTTTGTCCCAGACCTTGATCTTCTTGGCGTCCGGATGCGCGGCCACTTCGCGGTTGTAGGCCTCGATATAGGCGCACTTGCCGTTGCTGTCGAGGATGTAGCCATAGGCCTCGCAGTTCGGCCGGATGCCCGAGCCGATGCCCGGGCTGTTTTTCAGCATGCGCATCGGATAGCCGGTCGGCGAGATGGCGTTGACCTCGATATCCTCTTCGTCGGCCTTGATGTATTCCTGCTTGGTATCGTCGGGCAGGCCGCACTCATTGGAGATGGTGAAGCGGGTGGCGACCTGGACGGCGGCAGCGCCCCGTTCAAGGAAGTTCACCGCATCGCTGCCGGTGAAGATGCCACCGGCCGGGATGATCGGGATATCGATCTGTTCGGCCTTCAGCCAGGCGATGATCTCGGTGACGATGCTGGCGAGGTCGTACTTCATCCAGTCGTCCAGGCCGAAGCCCAGGTGGCCGCCGGCCAGGGGGCCTTCAACCACGACGTAATCGGGCAGCCGACCGGTACGGCTGTTCTTGCGCAGGAACAGTTGCAGTGCGCGCAGCGAGGAGACGATGATGCCGATCTTGGCGTCGCGGAAACGGCGATGATCCTCGATCAGCGCCAGCGAACCCAGGTGCAGGCCGGCCGCCAGGGTGATGCCGTCGATGCCCGCGTCGAGCGCTGCATTCAGGCGCACCTTGAGGGTCTCCTTGGGCGCGTTCATGGTCAGCTTTTCCATGCAGTTGATGAAGACCATGCCTTCACCCCGCTTGGCTTCCATGGTCCTGCTGACGTGCAGACGGGTGGCTTCCTCGATCTGGCCGAGGTTGAACTTCACCCCGGATTTGTCGGTATTGGCGACGTTGTACTTGTACTGCTTGAGTTTTTCCTTGACGAACTTGGTGTCGTAGCGGCGATCCGCCACGGTGGGCAGCATCGCGTCCGAGATATGGCCTACCCCGCCCAGACGTGCCGCCTCCAGGGCCAGTTCGGCGGTGGAGATGTCCACGCCCATGCCGCCGATCATGATCGGCACCAGTTCCTTGCCACCCAGGTTCAGGCGGAAATCATCTACACACTTCGTCGTCATATCCGGTTTGCTCGCTCCGTTGTCGACGAATGGCTATCCGCGACATGGCCTATATCAAGAGCGCGACATGATACGGGTTTCCGATCCGATCCAACAGCATCTTGCATTTTCATTACTTCCGGGTTCGGCTGACATAAGTCAACCGGGGCAGGCCCTTTGTGGAAAAGGGATTAACCGTCATTAAGAATACCGTGCTATCTTTTTATCCGTTTTTTTGCCGATTACCATGCCTCTTTCCGACCTCGTTACCACTTTTGGCCAATGGCTGCTCGCCAAGCATGGCGAGCGGGTGCACAAGATCGCCCTCGATGTGGGCTTCACCTGTCCCAATCGCGACGGCAACAAGGGCACGGGCGGTTGCACGTTCTGCAACAACGCCTCCTTCAGCCCTGGTAGCCGCTTGAAGAAGTCGATGGACGAGCAGATGGACTCCGGGCGACGTGGCGTCGGCCGGCGCACCGGTGCGGGCAAGTACCTGGCCTATTTCCAGGCCTATACCAACACCTACGACGAAGTCGAACGGCTGAAACAACTATATGACCAGGCACTGGCCCATCCGGGCATGATCGGACTCTCGATCGGCACCCGGCCGGACTGCGTGCCGGATGAAGTGCTCGACCTGCTCGCGGCCTACCGCGACCGCGGCATGGAGGTCTGGCTGGAACTGGGCCTGCAGTCGGCCTTCGACGACAGCCTGGCCCGGGTCAATCGCGGCCACGGCTTCGCCGAATATGCCGAGACCTGCCGCAAGGCGCGGCAAATGGACATCCCGGTCTGTACCCATCTGATCGTCGGCCTGCCCGGCGAGACCGAGTGGCACTACCAGCGCACCCTGGACCGGGTGCTCGACCTCGGCACAGACGGCCTGAAGCTGCATCCGTTGCATGTGGTAAGGCATACCTTACTGGCCCATCAGTGGCGCCATGGCGAATATGCGCCGATGGCCATGGACGACTACATCCGCGTCGCCACCGACCTGATCGAGCGGACGCCGAAGGAAGTGATCTACCATCGGATCACCGGCACCGCCCCGGTCGATATCCTGCTGGCGCCGATGTGGTGCCAGCACAAGTGGCCGATACTCAACGGCATCGAAAACCTATTGAAAGCTCGCGGCAGCCGGCAGGGAAGCCATGCCGGCGCCGCCGCAACGGAACTCAAGCATGTCGCCTAAACCATTGCTGGACCTGATCTGCCCGGCCGGCAGCCTGCCGGCCTTGAAGGCCGCCGTCGACCACGGTGCCGACGGCGTTTACCTGGGCCTCAAGGACAATACCAACGCACGCAACTTCGCCGGCCTCAACTTCGACGAGAAGGCGCTCGCGGAGGGCATCCGCTATGCCCAGGGAAAAAAGAAAAAGGTGCTGATGGCGCTCAACACCTATCCCCAGCCCGCCACCCTGCCGCGCTGGCACCAGGCGGTCGACAAGGCGGCGACCCTGGGTGTCGATGCCGTCATCCTGGCCGACCCCGGTTTGATGGCCTATGCCCGCAAGACCCATCCGGACCTGCGCCTGCACCTGTCGGTACAGGGCTCGGCGACCAACTACGAGGCGATCGAGTTCTACCGCGACCGCTTCGGCATCCAGCGCGCGGTGCTGCCACGCGTACTCTCGCTGGCCCAGGTCGAGAACGTGATCGACAACACCTCGGTCGAGATCGAACTGTTCGGCTTCGGCGGTCTCTGCGTCATGGTCGAGGGCCGCTGCCTGCTGTCGTCCTATGCCTGCGGCGATTCCCCCAACACCTTCGGCGCCTGCTCGCCCGGCCACGCCGTGCGCTGGCAGCAGACCCCAAAGGGCATGGAGACCCGGCTCAACGGCATCCTGATCGATCGCTACGCCGATGACGAGAAGGCGGGCTACCCGACGCTGTGCAAGGGCCGCTTCGAGGTCGAGGGCGAGACCTACTATGCCCTGGAAGAACCGACCAGCCTGAACAGCCTGGAAATGCTGCCCGAGATGCACCGTCTGGGCGTGGCCGCGATCAAGATCGAAGGCCGCCAGCGCAGCCCGGCCTACGTCGCCCAGGTCACCCAGGTCTGGCGCGCCGCCATCGACGCGGTAAAACAGGCGCCGGATGCCTTTGCCGCCAAGGCCGCTTGGACCGCCCAGCTCGTCAAGGTCTCCGAGGGCAGCATGCATACCCTCGGCGCTTACTACCGGCCATGGAAATGATGAAACTCTCCCTAGGCCCGCTCCTTTACTACTGGTCCCGCGAGGACACCCTGGCATTCTATGAGGCCGCCGCGAACTGGCCAGTCGATATCGTCTACCTGGGCGAGACGGTCTGCTCGCGCCGCCACCTGCTGCGCCTGCCGGACTGGCTGGAACTGGCTGACAGGCTGGCCGCGGCGGGTAAGGAAGTGGTCCTGTCCAGCCTGCCGCTGATCGAGTCGGAATCCGACCTCAAGGCCCTGCGCAAGCTGGTCGGCAACGGCAGGCACCTAGTAGAAGCCAACGATTTCGGCGCAGTGCGGTTGTGCGCCAAGGCCGGTGTCGCCTTCGTGGCGGGCCCGACGCTCAACGTCTACAACCCGGAAACCCTGGCCATGCTGGCTGGCATGGGGGCCATCCGCTGGGTGCCGCCGGTCGAGATGACCCATGCCATGCTGAAGGCCATGCCGATCCCAACGGGCATGGCAACGGAGTTGTTCAGCTACGGCCGCCTGCCGCTGGCCTACTCTGCGCGCTGCTTCACCGCGCGGCGCTACAACCTGCAAAAGGATGACTGCCAGTTCAAGTGCCTGGAACACCCGGAAGGACTCACCCTGTACACCCGCGAGGAGCAACCCTTCCTGGCCATGAACGGCATCCAGACCCAGTCGGCGCGCATCTATACCCTGGCTCACCGGGTCCGCGAACTGGCCGATGCCGGCGTCGAGGTGCTGCGCCTGTCGCCGCAATACCGCAACATGGCTGCGGTGGTGGACCACTATCGCGCTGCCCTGGCCGGCGCTGCTGCAGACCCTGCCGGGCTGCGCAAGTACATGTATGCCGACCCCTGCGATGGCTACTGGCTGGGTAAGGCCGGAGCCGATTTTCTGCCGGATAAGGCCGTTTGATCAACTTACTTGCGAACTGATTTCCACGGCTCCGGGTTCGCCCGGATGGCCGCCGATCAGGTAGGGAACGCTGATGAAGGCGATCGAGAAGATCAGCAACAGTGAGCCAATGATCCTGGCGAAGCGTTCTTGGGTGATTTTCATGGCGGTTCTCCTGAGGCGCGACGCGGCTGCGTCGAGTGTGACCAGAATGGCGCCGGCGGATTAAACAGGCCTTAAGGCGGCAATCAACTTGATGCGGCGGCGACCCGGGTCGCCGCCGCACATTGCCTAGAACGCGAATGACTTGCCGGCGGTCGCCGGCAGCCGCGGCATCTTACGATCCGGGAACTCGCCTGTCAGGCCCTCGAGGAAGGCGACGATGTCCTTGGTGTCGGCATCGCTGAGGTTGGCGCCGAGCTGGGTTGTCGCCATCACGCGCACGGCCTCGTCCAGGCTGGATACGGCACCGTTGTGCAAATACGGCGCGGTCAGGGCGACGTTACGCAGCGTCGGCACCTTCCAGGTGTTCCGGTCTTCTTCCAGTTTGCTGACGTTGTAGCGGCCGGGATCTGAACTCAGCTTGTACTTGGCCACATAGTCGCTGTCGGCCATGACCGGGAACTTCATGAAGGTACCGGCGCTGGCGCCGTTCTGGCCATTGAAGGCGGGGCCCGAATGGCAGGCGACGCAGCCGACCTCGGCGAACTTCTGCATGCCGCGCTGCTGTTGCGCCGTCAGCGCCTTCTTTTCGCCCTTGACGTAGCGGTCGTAGGGGCTGTTCGGCGTAATCAGGGTGCGCTCGTATGCGGCGATGGCCTTGGCCATGTTGTCGGCCGTGATCGGCTGGGCACCGCCGAACACCTGCTTGAATTCGGCCTGGTAGCCGGGGATCTGGGCCAGGCGGGCGACCACCTCGTCGAGCGAGTTCATGCCCATCTCGACGTCGGCGACCACCGGGCCCTTGGCCTGATCCTCGAGGGTGGCGGCCCGGCCGTCCCAGAACTGGGTGGCATTGAAGGCGGAGTTCCAGACCGTCGGGGCGCTGCGACCGCCGGTCTTGCCATGGATGCCCATGGCGACCGGCCGGTTGTCGTCGCCGCCGGCCATGACGTTGTGGCAGGAGTTGCAGGAAACCGTGCCGGTGGCAGACAGGCGCGGGTCCATGAACAGTTTGCTGCCAAGCGCCACCTTGGCCGCCGTGGTCGGGTTGTCGCGCGGGGCAGGGGCGGTATTGGGAAGCGCCTGCCAGTCGGCGGCGAAAGCGCTTTGGGCAGCCGTGAGCAGACCGATGGCGAATAGATCGATGTGTTTCATGTGTACTCCCGTGTCGGTTGATTGATGCACCGGGCGGCTCTGTGGACACCACAGGTGCGTCACACATGGTTGCGCCGTTTTCTTAAGATAATCTTAAGCGACTCATCGACAGGACACAGGATTGGTGGTTGTGGCAGGGACGGGCGGAGCTGGTCCGGGACCTGATTTTTGCAAGGGTGGCGCACGGGGCGCCGCCCCGGTCAATCGCCCAGGATGTCCGCGCCCTTGGGCGGCTTGAACCGGAACAGATCGGCCCCGAGTTTGGGATTGTTCTTCATGCCGCTGAACTTCAACAAGGTCTTCTGGCCGAAGTTGTCCTTCAGTTCCATGGCCGCCAGGATGCTGTCGCGGAAGCCCAGACGGACCATCTCGAAGGTGCCTTCCTTGGCCTTGGGCGTCGCTTCCAGCCATTCGATGCCGTCGATGACGCCGCCGTCCTTGAGGTTGAAGTGTTTGTCGATATCGTTGTTGCCGGCCAGCAGGGCGGCCGGGCTTTCGCCGATCGACTGGTCGAGCTGCTTGACCGTGACCTGCTCAAGGTCGGCGTCATAGATCCAGATCTTCTTGCCGTCGCCGACGATGAGCTGCTCGTAGGGCTTGTGGTAGACCCAGCGGAACTTGCCGGGCCGGTAAAAATACAGTTCGCCCGAGGTCTCCTGGCTCTTGCGGCCGTTCCTGTCGTAGACGGCCTGGCTGAATGTGCCGCTCAGGGTCCGGGTTTCATTGGCGAAATCGTGCAGACGCTGGATGGCGTCGGCGCTGGCCGAGGAGGGGAGCGCGATGGCCAGGGCGGCCAGGCTGGCGGACAGGGTTTTAATCATTGTTTTGGGCAAGTACTTCTCGGTTTCCATTACTCGACATGGGGGATACCAGTCCGGCCTGTTCCATGGCTTCGATCAGGCGGGCGGCGCGGTTGTAGCCGATGCGCAGGTGCCGCTGCACCGCCGAGATGGAGGGCCGGCGGGTCTTCAGCACGATGGCGACGGCATCGTCGTATAGAGGGTCGGCCTCGGCATCGGTTCCTTCGCCGGCCTCGCCTTCGGTTTCTTCCGGCGTGGCAAGCACGGCCTCGACATAGTCGGGCGGCCCCATTTCCTTCAGCCAGGCGGTGACCCGGTGGACCTCGTCGTCGGAAACGAAGGCGCCGTGCACCCGGGTCGGCACGCCATGGCCGGGCGGCAGGTAGAGCATGTCGCCCTGGCCGAGCAGCGATTCGGCACCCTGCTGGTCTAGGATGGTGCGGGAGTCGATCCGGCTGGAGACCTGGAAGGCGATCCGGGTCGGGATGTTGGCCTTGATCAGGCCGGTGATCACGTCGACCGACGGGCGCTGGGTGGCCAGGATCAGGTGGATGCCGGCGGCGCGGGCCTTCTGGGCCAGGCGCGCGATGAGTTCCTCGACCTTCTTGCCGGTCACCATCATGAGGTCGGCCAGTTCATCGATGACCACCACGATGTAGGGCAGATGTTCCAGGCGCTCGGGGTTTTCGGGCGTGATCGAGAACGGGTTGGTGAGCGGGGTGCCGGCCTTTTCCGCGTCCTTGATCTTTTGGTTGAAGCCGATGATGTTGCGCACGCCGCTAGCCGACATCAGCTTGTAGCGCCGGTCCATCTCGGCCACGCACCAGTTCAGCGCGGTGCCGGCCAGGCGCATGTCGGTGACCACCGGCGCCAAGAGGTGCGGGATGCCCTCGTAGGTGGACAGTTCCAGCATCTTGGGGTCGACCAGGATCATGCGCACGTCCTGCGGCGACGACTTGTAGACCAGCGACAGGATGATCGCATTGATCGCCACCGACTTGCCCGAGCCGGTGGTGCCGGCGACCATCACGTGTGGCATCTTGGCCAGGTCGGCCACCACCGGAAGACCGCTGATGTCCTTGCCCAGGGCCATGGTGAGCGGCGAGTGCATCTCGGCATAGACCTTGGCGCCGAGGATTTCCGACAGCCGCACCATCTGGCGCTGGCTGTTGGGAATCTCCAGGGCCATACAGTTCTTGCCCGGGATGGTCTCGACCACCCGGATGCTGACTACCGAAAGCGAACGGGCCAGGTCCTTGGCCAGGTTGGTGACCTGCACGCCCTTGACCCCGGAGGCCGGTTCGATTTCAAAGCGAGTCACCACCGGGCCTGGGTAGGCGGCGAGGACCTTCACCTCGACGCCGAATTCCAGCAGCTTGCGCTCGATCAGGCGGGAAGTGGTCTCCAGGCCGGCCTCGTCGACCTTGGCAGTCTGGCCGGCGGCCTCGTCGAGCAGATGCAGGGGTGGGCGCTGGGCATCCGGGGTGTCGCGGAACAGGAAGGCCTGGCGTTCCTGCTCGGCGCGTTTCGATTTCGGGATTTCCTGCCTGGGCATCTCGATATGGATCGGGGTTTCCTTCTGCCGGCGCAGACGTTCCTTTTCCAGCGCCTCCGCGCGCTCGCTGCGGGCCTCAAGGCCGGCCCTGCGGTCGCGTCGAGCCTGCCATTTGTCCAGGATCAGGAAGTACAGCCACTCGATCAGGGCGCCCAGTTTCTCGGCGATGGTGATCCAGGACCAGCCGGTGAACAGGCTGAAGCCGATGCCCCAGAACAGCAGCAGTGCGATGGTGCCGCCTTCAAACCCGAGTGCCGAGCGGGTCAGGCTGGCGATGCCGCCACCCAGCACTCCGCCGGGGGCGAGCGGGAGGAGAATCTTGAGGCTGTGCATGCGCAGTGCCTCCAGTCCGCTACTGGCCAGCAGCATGACCAGGAAGCCGCCCAGGGTGACGAACAGTCCGTGCTGGTGTACCGGATCGGGGTCGCCGATCCGCCTATAGCCCCACCAGACCAGATAAAGCGAGAGCGTCACCCACCACCAGGCCGAGCCACCCAGCAGGTAAAGCAGCAGGTCGGCGGTCCAGGCGCCGAACGCACCTCCGGTGTTGGCGATCGCGTCGGACGTGCCGGTGCTCGACCAGCCCGGGTCGGTCGGTTGGTAGCTGGCCAGGATCAAGGCCAGGAACAGGGCCAGGCCAACCGCCATGATCCACCAGGCCTCGCGCAGCAGGCGGGCAACCTTGGGCGCCAGCGGCTTGCGTTTCCTGGTGGCCGGAGGAGGGCGGCGGACGTTTCCAGACATAGGTGTTTAGCGATAACCTCGTTTGTCGTCATTCCGGGCCAGGCCCGGAATCCGGTCATGGCAACCGGGTTCCCGGTGCGCGGGAACGGACGAATAATGAATACAATGGACTGCCTGATTTTACCCGATGGCCGGGCGATCGGCGGTCATTGTCGCTGCCATCGCCGCGCAGCGTTCGTCGTTCGGCCAATCCTCGACCGCCAGGGACAACTTGCGCCGCCAGTTGGGGTGCTCGTCCACGGTGCCCGGCTGGTTGGCCTGGGCTTCCAGGCCCAGCATGTCGTCGGCCTGGACCAGCACCAACCGGGCTGGTGAGCGGGCGAGGTGGGCATGGATGGCGCGCAGCAGGGCAGGGGTGAGTTCCGGCACCATGTCCGGATCTTGCGTTACGCCTTCCGGCAAGAGTCCTTCGCGCGCCAGGTCGGCGAGCAGGCGGGCCCGGTCCTGGTTACGCGACTGGATCTGTTGTTCGCGCATCTCGGGGCGGGGGTACAGGTTCAGGGCGGTGCGGATTTCGATGTCCTGGCCCTTCCAGAACCCGGCCAGGGTAGGCAGGTCATGGGTCGAGGCGGCGACCAGGGATTGCTCCGGGAACCACTCGGCCGGGAAAAATTGGCCATCAGGCTGGCGCTCGAAATAGAACAGCTTGTAGCTCAACACGCCGGCCTCGCGCAGGGTATGGCGCACCTCGTCCGGCACGGTGCCGAGGTCCTCGCCGACGATCAGGCACTGGTTGCGCTGGCTCTCCAGGTTGAGGATGCCGAGCAGGTCCTGAAACGGGTAAGAGACATAGGCGCCGGCATCGCCCTTCATGCCGGGCGGTATCCAGTACAGCCGCATCAGGCCCATGACATGGTCGACCCGCAGCGCGCCGGCATATTTCATGTTGGCCCGCAGCATGGCGATGTAGGGCGCGTAGGCGGCGCCTCGCAAGCGCTGCGGGATCCAGGGCGGCAGACCCCAGTCCTGGCCGAGCGGATTGAAGTCGTCCGGCGGGCAGCCGACCCGCGCCTCGATGGCGTAAAGGTCCTGATGCACCCAGGTCTCCGCACCACCCTTGTCGACGCCGACCGCCAGGTCCTGGTAGAGGCCGACCGCGAGGCCGCGTTCGCGGCAATGCTCGGCGACGGCCGCCAGTTGCTGGTCGGCCAGCCATTGCAGCCATTCCTGCCATTCCACACGCGCTTCGTTGGCGGCGGAGAAGGCGTGCACCTCGGCGGCATCGTGGCGCCGGTAGGCCTCCGGCCAGGCCGGCCAGCCCCAGAGCGCATTGTCCTGGCTGAAGAAGTGTTCCTGCAGGGCGTGATAGAGGGCGAACTGGCGCAGTTCCTCGCCGCCCCGGTTCTGGAAGGCCCGGAATGCCATGGCGCGCGGGGTTGCGCCGGCAAGATGAGTGTCACGGAAATGCCGGTAAAGCGTCTCCAGCACGGCGAATTTCAGCGCGGCCACGCCGGCGTAGTCGACCAACTCGGACTGGCGCAACTCGGTCAGGCGGGCCTGAAACGCCGGGTCGGCCACTTGCGCCCGGGCTTCAGCACATTCGGCGTATTCCGGCAGGCTGGCGACGCCGATATGAAGCACGTTCATGAACTGCCGGCTGGACGGGCTGTAGGGGCTGCAATGACGCGGGTTGTGCGGGAAGAGGGCGTGCAGCGGGTTGAGCCCGACCAGGCTGGCACCCGCCTCGGCCGCCCAATCGACCACGGCGGTCAGGTTGGAGTAATCGCCCAGGCCCCAGTTGGATGCGCTCTTCAGCCCATAAAGCTGAACCGAAAGCCCCCATTTGCGGTGCGCGGCTCCGGGCTGGTAGCTGAGGCGTGGACACACAATCAGCGGCAGGCTGGCGATCGACTTGCCCGCGCGGCTCAACTCCAGGCGGTGATAGCCGGGCAGGCCGATCGCCGTCAGTTCGATTTCGTAGGCCCCCGTCTGGCTGGCCATGATCTGGCCGTCTTCAAGCACCAACTGCCAGTCGACTGGTGCACCATCGCCGATCGGAATCGTGACCGGCTGGTCTTCCCAGACCACCATAACCGGGGGCAGTAGTTCTTCTGTTGTATCTGAGAATTGCATAGCCTCCAGCAAAGCGTGCCGGGTCTCATCGCTTGCTTCATGACGCGTCCCCCAGATGTCGTAGTAATCCGGCAGGATGCCTGCCTGTGTGCATAGCGAGTCGAGATTGTCAGTCATGAAATGGGCGATGGTAGGAAAGGGGCATATCTATGGGCAGCCATTTTAGAGGGCTTTTGCCCGATGTAATAACCGCCTAATGTATATTATGTTAAATAGTAAATCCGAGCCGGCCGATCAGGATTGAATTGCTAGAATACTGCCACATCTAGTGGTACGCCCTCTCTCACAACTCAAGTCCTGGAGCACGCATGTCTACCAAGCACAGCCGCCTATTGATCCTCGGTTCCGGTCCTGCCGGTTATACCGCCGCCGTATACGCCGCCCGCGCCAACCTGAAGCCCGTCGTTATCACCGGCCTTCAGCAAGGCGGCCAGCTGATGACCACCACCGAGGTCGACAACTGGCCGGCCGACGTCAACGGCGTCATGGGGCCGGACCTGATGACCCGCTTCCAGCAGCATGCCGAGCGTTTCGGTACCGAGATCATCTTCGACACCATCCACACCGCCAAGCTGACCGAGAAGCCGTTCACCCTGATCGGCGATGCCGGAACCTATACCTGCGATGCCCTGATCATCGCCACCGGCGCCTCGGCCATGTACCTGGGCCTGGAATCCGAGCAGAAATTCATGGGCCGCGGCGTGTCAGGTTGCGCCACCTGCGACGGCTTCTTCTACAAGAACCAGGAAGTCGCCGTGATCGGCGGCGGCAATACCGCGGTCGAGGAAGCCATCTACCTGGCCAATATCGCCGCCAAGGTGACCCTGGTGCATCGGCGCGAAACCTTCAAGGCCGAAAAGATCATGGTCGATCACCTCATGGAGAAGGTTAAGGAAGGCAAGATAGTCCTTGAATTGAATAGTGAATTGTCAGAGGTTCTGGGCGACAAGAGCGGCGTCACCGGGATGCGTCTGAGCAACAAGCAGACCGGTGCGAGCAAGGACATAGCCGTCTCCGGCATCTTTGTCGCCATCGGCCACAAGCCCAATACCGACCTGTTCGCCGGTCAGCTCGAACTCGACCATGGCTATATCGTCACCAAGGGCGGCCGTTACGGCAATGCCCAGGCCACCAGCATCGAGGGCGTGTTTGCCGCCGGCGACGTACAGGACATGATGTACAAGCAGGCCGTCACCAGCGCCGCCGCCGGTTGCCAGGCCGCCCTGGATGTCGAGCGTTACCTTGACAGCAAGGGTTAACCGCCTCGACTAACGCCATGAAAGGCCGCGGCAATCGTCCTCCGGCTGTCCTTGCGGAAGAGGACCTTGCCGCATTCCGGAGCGAGATGGAGGATGTCGAACCCATCTCGCCGCACGGCCGCGTCATCCACGCCTCCCCTCGCCTGCCTCCCCTGCCGCTCAGCCTGTTCCGGGACCAGCGCGAGGTGATCCTGGAATCGATGCAGGATCCGACCCATTGGGATGAAGACACCGAGCAGGATAGGGATACTTCCTATGTCCGTCCGGGCTTGACCCGGCTGACGCTACGCCGGCTCCGGCGCGGCGAGTGGCATATCCAGGCCGAGCTGGACCTGCATGGCCTGACCAAGGTCGAGGCCAAGCACGAGCTGGCCGAATTCCTGCACGAATGCAAACGAAGGGGCGGCCGCTGTGTGCGCATCATCCATGGCAAGGGCCTGCGTTCGCCGAACAAGGAGCCGGTGCTGAAACACCATGTCCGCCACTGGCTGACCCAGCGCGACGAGGTGCTCGCCTATGTCAGCGCCCGTCCCGCCGACGGCGGCGACGGTGCCGTGGTGGTGTTGCTGAAAGGCAGTTAGGCCGCGCGGATATCCACCGGCGTGTACACCGGGACCAGATCGAACAGCTCGACCAGGTCCCGGTTTCGCATGCGGATGCAGCCGTGGGACTGCGGTTCCTGGGCGAATCGCTCGTCCGGGGTGCCGTGGATATAGATGTAGCGCCGCATGGTGTCGCGCGAGCCGAGCCGGTTGCGGCCCGGTTCCTTGCCCGACAGCCAAAGGATACGACTCAGTATCCAGTCCCGCTCCGGCTCGATCTCGCCCAGTTCGGGCGTATAGACCTCCCCGGTCGGCCTGCGTCCGACGAACACGGTATTGACCGGCATGCCTGCGCCGATCCTGGCCCGGACGATGTGCTCGCCGCGCGGCGTACAGCAACTGCCGGTCTCCTCACCTGCCCCGTTGGCCGCCGTGGAGACGGGCCAGGAGCGCAGTAGTTCGCCGTTGTCGTCGAGCAGGTCGAGCCGTTGTCGGGCCAGGTCGACGATGATCTTCATGTCCGGGCCGCTGCCTTCCTGAGGGCCTGGCGCTTTTCCCCGAAGAAGGCGGAAACCAGTCCGCCGCACTGATCGGCCAGCACGCCGCCGATGATCTCGGCATGATGGTTGAGCCTGGCCTCGGCGAACAGGTCCACCACGCTGCCGGCGGCACCGGTCTTGGGCTCGGGTGCACCAAATACGACCCTGGCAATGCGGGCGTGGAAGATCGCCCCGGCACACATGGCGCAGGGTTCGATGGTGACATAGAGCGTACAGCCGGGCAGACGGTAGTTGTTCAGGTTCCGGGCGGCATCGCGTAGGGCCATGATCTCGGCATGGCCGCTGGGGTCATGGGCGGCAATGGGGTGATTGAAGCCGCGGCCGACCACGGCGCCGTCCCGGACCACGACTGCGCCGACCGGCACCTCGCCCATCTTCCAGGCCTCGCGAGCCAGGTTCAGGGCTTCGGTCATGAACTGGATGTCGTCGGTATCCATGTCTGCTGTAGGGGCTCTAAAAGGGGTTGGCACAGTCAATGCTAGAATCTTGGGCATTGTCCACGATATGCAAGTGCCAAGGAAACACCATGACTGTTATGCAGCACTTCAACCTGGGCGCCGCCGTGGTGAATGAGGACGAATCACGGGCAAGCATCCAGATGTACATCAATCTGAAGCTGGCTGCCTCTGGCCAACCGCCCTGCCAGGATGGCCGCGACCATGCTTTCCTGCTGGTGGCCGAAGATCTGCTCAAGAGCTACCGGGAAAAATCGCGTCTGCTTGCCGGTTACCTGTGCCCGCCCGACCGACGCATCCAGGACTTCCTCGACCGCTATCTGGCCGATACCGGCGTGGCCGTGGCGCGACTGCCTGAGAACACCCTGAACCTGGACCGGGAAGACATGGCGCGGGAAATATCCCTGCCCCGGAACGGCGACGTTTTCCGCAACGAATACGTCAGCAGCTACCGCATCCGCAACGGCGTGCTGCACAACCCAGCCTCGGACCGGCGCACCACCAAGGGTTCCTTCCACATCGCCGAAGGCGGTCTGCCCATCCCCGGCGACAAGAAGGCCGTGCCGCACAAGGTCTTCGCCAACCTGTTCCGGGAGGCGCTCAACCCGCCCGACGAACTGCTCACCATCCCTTACACCCTGGACCAGCCGCAGGAGGCCAGGATGTTCGCCTCGCTGCTGTTGCGCCCCATCGTGTGCCCGGAGATCCCCGGTCGGGAGGCGGAAAAGACCATGGAAGTCCGCTTCTTCGCCCCCGGCAGCCTGGTCAGCAACCTCGATTTCGTCGAGAGCATCTTCGGCAACGGTGGCAACCCCTTCCTGTCCTCCAACGATGCGGGGCTCGACGTCGAGCACTGGACCGGTCACACCGGCTGCGTGATCCTGGCGCCGCATCTGAACCGCTACAGCAAGAAATACCTCGGTCTGCCGCACTGGGACGAGGCCACCGAGGCCCAGCGCCGCGACGGCATGTGCTGGCGGGACGAGGCCGAACTCTACAACGAGGGTGCCGCTTTCAAGATCACCGCCCGCGACGAGCGCGGCGTGATCGTTACCCTGATCGCCGACAACTACTACGGCTACTGCAAGAAAGAGGTCAAGACCCAGATCAGCTATGCCGCCAACCTGTTCGGCCTGGCCGAGGAGGAGCACGCCGGCGGCGCCCTGGCCTTCCCGCGCCACAATCATGGCGAGGAATACGGCGTCGACAGCCGCACCCGGCCGGCCGGCTACAGCTTCGAGGGCATGGTCGAGCGATACGGCGAACTGATGGACGTGCAGCCGGAAGGCTACGCCATCGACAAGCGTTATCCCGAGGTCGTCTATGTGCCCCAGGCGGTGCGCATGGACCTGCCCAGCCAGACCGTCAGTTGGGAAAAGGACGGCCTAGCCCAGAGCATCAAGCTGCACTCGGGCAAGATCTACGTCCAGCCCAACGGCTACAAGGTCGAGATGCTGAAACATCCGGGCGCGCCGTCCTGGCGCCTGGTCGGCACTGACCCGGAAGGCACCTTCTGCCACAAGCCCTGCACGGTATCCGGCGGCGGCAAGTCGGAGATATCCAAGTCGCTCAACGATGCGGTGATCTACGGCCACCTGTTCGTCGCCGACCTGGAGAAGGATCTCGACCAGGTGGCGGCCATTTTCGAGCGCGATTACCGCGACCGCTTCAAGCCCGGCTTCGAGTACGAGGACCACGACCCGACGCGCCAACCCCTCTCTTCCCAGCGCAGCCTGGGATCGGTGATCAAGCTGCTGACCCATTCGCCCATCTACACCGAGGCGTACAACGCCTGGCTGGATGCCATCCCGGACCGCATCCTGGCCCTGGCCTTCATCATCAAGCGCATGTACCGGCCGGAATGGGGCGACGACTGGCGCAAGCAGTTGTCGGTCGATTTCATCAATGGCCAGCCCGGCCACGAACTCAAGCTGGGCGACCGCAAGCTGGTCGGCTCCTACCTGCGCATCGGCTTCGAGGAAAACAACGCCTGGCGCGTGTTCAAGATGCGCCAGGACTTCATTGCTGCGGAAAAGGTGCAGATGGAGGACGATATCTCCGCCAGCGTGGTGGTGCCGGGCGATTGCCTGGACAACCGCTCGCCGCGCAGCAGCAACCTTTCGGTCAAACTGGTGAAGAACTGCGAGCGGCGCCTGTTCCAGCGCCCGGACGACGCCATCCACCGCGGCTATGACAAGCAGGCCGAGGCCGACATGGCCCGCAGCGACAACTTCCTGGCCAACTTCGAGCCGCTTGCCGGCGCGGCACTGGCCGAGATCGTCGAGGACGAGGTCGGCTTCGGTTTATACACCGAGCCGATGCGCAATATCCTGCAGGCCGGTCATGACCAGGGCCATGGCTATGTGGCCTCTTCCGCGCATCCGCGCCTGGTCGACGGCAAGCCGAGCAAGAACCCGCGCTACCTGCAACTGCGACCCGATGTCGCCGTACCGGTGCGTCGTTACGTCGCCGAGATCGGCGCCCGCTTCAACCGCAAGGTGCCGCTCGGCCGGCCGGTATGCGAGCCAGTCAATGCCGTGCTGGTCGGCCGCCGCAATAACCCGCCGGAACCGGGCATCCGCGCCCTGGCGGTGTACAACCCCATCCACTACCAGGAACTGCCCGAACTGTTCATGGACTTTGTCTGCAGCCTGACCGGCAAGTCGCCCTCGACCACCGGGGCGGGTACGGAAGGCGCGCTCACCAAGGGGCCGTTCAACGCCCTGCGGCCGACCGCGGACATGAACAACGCCCTGGTGTCCTTCATCCTCACCGGCTACGCCGGTTATTCCACTGCCGCCGGCTGGATCGGCCCCAAGGTCCGGGTCAACCACGACATCAGCCTGCTGGTGCCGGAAATCTGGTCCCGCCTGAGGCCCGAGCAGCAGGCACCGACCTGGCTGATCGACAACGGCTACCTGGAGAAGATCGAAGACTTCCAACATGAAGGCCGGACGGTCCAGGCCAGCCGGCTCGGTTACCGGATCACCGAGCGTTTCGTGCATGGCTTCCTGGGCAAAATCTTCGATACCCCGATGGCCGTGCTGCCTGAGCACATCCTGCGCCCCGAGAAGCAGGACCTGAGCGTGTTCGTCGACGGCGTCGAGAACATCGTGGGGGCGCAGCAACGGGTGGCCCAGCGTTATCTCGACGATGGCAGCATCGAGGACGCCTGCCCGCCGCTCAAGGCCCTGCTCTACATCATGGCCACCGGTACCTGGCAGGGCATGGACGTCCATCATCCGGACATCCGCGCCATGTTCACCCGCGAGGCACTGCTTGCCTCGGATTGGTATCGCGAACGCCTGGAGATCAAGCAGCATCGGGACGTGACCCTCTGGCAACGGCATGTCGCCTACCTGGAAGACTACGCCGCCCGCCCGGGCCACCAGGACCTGGTGGCACGCTTCGATATCCACCAGCGCCTCGATTCGGCCAAGGCCAAATTGGCACTCGTGCGGAGCACCGACTATCTGAGTACCTTGCACGGTACACTGGGGGCCGATCCCCTTGCACCGGCACGGACCATATGAACGCCAGCATTATGGTTATAATCGCGGCCAATCGTTGAATCACCCAGGAAGGAATTGAAAGTGGGCTTTCTCGCCGGCAAGAAGATACTCATCACCGGACTGATCAGTAACCGTTCCATCGCCTACGGCGTCGCCCAGGCCTGCAAGCGCGAAGGCGCCGAACTGGCTTTCAGCTATCAGGGCGAGCGAGTGAAGGAGCGGGTCTCGGAATTCGCCGAGAAGGATTTCGGTTCCAAGCTCTGTTTCGACTGCGACGTCTCCAGCGACGAACAGATCGAGCAGCTGTTCAAGGATCTCGGCCAGCACTGGGACGGCCTCGACGGCATTGTCCACTCCATCGCCTTCGTGCCCAAGCAGGCCCTGAACGGCGACTACCTGGACAACATCAGCCGGGAATACTTCCGTATCGCCCATGACATCTCCAGCTATTCCTTCACCGCCCTGGCCAAGGCCGCCCTGCCGATGATGGAAGGCCGCAAGGCCGCGCTGCTGACCATGACCTACCTGGGCGCGGTACGCTCGGTGCCGCACTACAACGTCATGGGCGTCGCCAAGGCCAGCCTGGAAGCCAGCGTCTACTACATGGCCGCGGCCCTCGGCCCCAAGGGCATCCGCGTCAACGGTCTTTCTGCCGGCCCGATCAAGACCCTGGCCGCCAGCGGCATCGCCGACTTCAACAAGCTGCTGGCCTGGGGCGAGAAGCACTCGCCGCTGCGTCGCAACGTCACCATCGAGGAAGTCGGCAACGTCGCCGCCTTCATGCTCTCCGACCTGGCCTCCGGCATGACCGGCGAGATCTCCTACGTCGATTCCGGCTTCAACAGCACGGCCGGCCTGGCGGTCGACCCGGACTGACAGCCAGTCAAGCCATGACGAGTGCAGAACGGCTGGAGCGATCCGGCCGTTTTCTTGTCTGCCCACCCGGTTCGGCCAAGCTGACCTTCTAATTTGGCCATGACCGTCGACCTCATTTCCGCCCTCGACCGCTATTTCGAACTGGTCCACGCCACTGACGACACACTGCGCATGGAGGCGTACCGCCTGCGCTATCAGGTCTATGTCCTGGAGACCGGCTTTGAACGGCCGGACAATTGCCGCATCGGCATCGACCAGGATGGCACCCCTTTTTCCTGGGAAGAGGACGAGTTCGACTGGCGTTCCGACCATTACCTGCTGCGTCATCGCGCCACCGGCCAATATGCCGCCACTGCCCGTCTCATCCTGCCCCACCCGGATGATGGCTCCGAACCCTTCCCCATCGAGGCACATTGCGAACTTGAACAACCGGTCATGGACAAGGCCATACGACCGAGGCTGGGCGAGATATCCCGCTTCGCCGTCTCCAAGGACTTCAAGAAGCGGCGCGGCGAAGTCGGTACCCTGGCTGGCGTGGCGGAAGACGTGGAACGCTACTTCGAGGAAGACGAGCGCAGGGTGCTGCCGCACCTGTCCCTGGGCCTGTTCGCGGCGGTGATGCGCATGGTGCATGCCCACGATATCAGCCACAGTTATGCGGTGATGGAACCGGCACTCAAGCGCCTGCTCGGACGTTTCGGGGTGGTCTTCGACCAGATCGGCCCGGAGACTGAATACCATGGTTTGCGCGTGCCCTGCCTGATCACGGCCAAGGACGCGCTGGATCACATCAAGAAGGCCTCCCCGCCGGTCTGGGATCTGATCACCAACCGTGGCACCCTGTTGGCAGGGTACGGCATGGAGCCGATAATTTGACCGCCACAAAGGTGGAGCGCTTTTTCGATAGCTTTTCATGAGCCTCATAGACGATAAATCCATTTTTACCGCGATGAAGCAGAACGGGCCGTTTGCGGTCACCGACGGCTTTACGCTGGGCCGGCCTTTTTCCAGGCAAACACGAGCCTGGGCCAGGCAGTTTGGCAATGACCGGCTGCTGGTCACCAAGTACCGGGTGGTCCGGGCCCAGATCTTCGATTTCCTGCAGATCGAGGATTTCCAGGAGATCCCCGGGCTGCTTGCAGATTCAACCGCCCGCGCCAAGCGTAGCGAGCGGGCTTGCCTGCTGCTTGGCAACCAGTTCGGCATTGCCGGAAGCAGCTCCGAAATCCGCAGCAAGATCAAGGAGTACGCGCAAACCGCCGATGCCGTTATCAACCTGCTTAGGGCCAAGCTGTTGGCCCCCTATGCCTCGCATGTCGAAACCAGCAACGAGATCGAGACTACGCATGATCCGGTGGATCTATTGCTGCGCGTGTTCGATGACCGTTTCCACATGAAGACCCGCTTCGAGGCCAAGCGCAAACTGGTGTTGATGAATCTGGCGGGTTCCATCGACCAGCGCGAGCGGGAAACGGATATCGAGAGCAAGTTCTATGCGTTCCTTGAATTCCTCAACCGCAATGTCTGGAGCCCGGAACTCAAGATCGGCCAGTTGGAGACCGCCTACTTATTCAGCCGGCATGATCCGGACGACTTCCGCTGCCTGGATGTGAAGGTGATCGATGCCGCCAGCCGCGCGCGCCTGAAGGATCTGGCTGAAGGTGAAAAACTGACGCTCCTGAAGCGGCGCGTCTTCCAGGACGGCGGCCGCGACATCCCGGTCTATGTCAGTGTGCGCAAGAAGGACTCTGCGGCCAAGGTGCTCAAACTGCTGCGCAAGAATGAAAAGAACCCGGCGGTGGCGGTGGACGATGAACTGGGTCTGATGGCCGTGCTGGACAGCATCAGCGATGTCAAACGCTTCGTGCGTCATATGACCCGATCCGCCATCAAGAGCGGCTCGCTGATGACCCTGGAGGATATCTCCGACACCCTGACTGGCGGCTATTACCATTCGGACACCGTCGGCAGCAGCAGCCAGACGCCGATGCTCAAGTTCTTCGCGCGGATGGGCGGCATGCGCGTGGAATTGATCATCCACACCAACCAGTCCTACCTGAACTACCGCTTTCAGCGCGACATCGCCCACGACGAATACGAGGTGAAGCGCATCTTCGATTCGGGCGTTGCCGAGTTTCTATTTCCAGGCGATATCTACAATCTGGACATGGAGCAGATTCGCCAGACCCTGCTGGATCAATTCCGCCGGCAGATCGAGGATTCCGGTCGCCTGCACGAGAATATAGGCTGAGGCTTCCTGGTGGTTCCCGGCCTCAGAAACGTCCCGCCCACCACAGGCGTAGGCGCATGCCCAGTTCGCTGGTGTAGCCGGTCGAGACCGACCGTATCCCGCCCTCGGGGCCGATCACGACGAAGGCCGGCACACCCTTGAGGCCGTAGGCGGCGGCAATGCGGCCGTCCAGGTCGACCAAGGCTGGCCAGGTCAGTCCCTTCTTGTCGAGATGGCTGGCCACCTGATTGGCCGTTCCGGACTGCATGGCGACCGTCATCACCGGCCAGTCCTCCGACACCGAGGTGATGCTGCCTTCCTCCGTCGTGCAGATCGGACACCACTCGGCCCAGAAATGCAGGGCGACCGGGCGACCGGGATGACTGGCACGCCAGGTTGCCAGATCGAAGGCCTGGCCATCGGCCAGGCTGCCGACGGTGGCCGGCGCCGGCCCTTCGGCCACGTCGCGCTGCTGCCAGGCCTGGATGGCCAGGAATACGGCAAGCAGGAGGACCGCATCCCACAGCCAACGCTTCAGGCTGGCCCTGGACGGCCGTCTTATTCCCACTCTATTATCAACAAGGGTGTAACTGCGTTGATTCGTAAGGAACTTTTGCGGTAATTTGCGCTTGATACCATGCTTTGTGCCATCTGGAAAACTTGCTTGCAGCTGCTTGGTCCTGCCAGGCATTGCTTGAACTGGCATCATGAAACGTGACTATACGACAGTGAGGTCCATTCGTCTCAGTGAGTGACTACAGCGGGCACTCATGGATGTCCTGAATGCCGACTGGCCTACCCTACTCCGGCCGATTAGGCATCAGCAATGAACCCTTGTTCGCACCAAGTTGCTCCGTTGTCATACCACTCTTGACTGTATCTCATGAGAGATACACAATTTATGCAAATGGAGGAACGAATCATGGCCCATTCCACGATGCTGCATGTCCGGGTGGACGACGAAATCAAATCACAAGCCAGCGAGGCACTGGCAACCATGGGGCTGTCTGTGTCGGATGCTGTGCGCATCCTGCTCAAGCGCGTGGTCAATGACCAAGCCTTCCCGCTGGAACTTAAGGTGCCCAACGCCCAGACCCGTGCGGCTATGGAAGAAGCCCGCGCAATGGCGAAGGCCCGTGCCGCCCGCTTTGACTCTGCTGATGCATTGATTGATGACCTCGAAAACGCAAGTTGCGGCGGCAGCCAAAAAACCCGCCAGTAGTAAGCGGGCAACGCTGCCCAAAGCATGCGACTACACCAAGACCTTCCTTAAAGACTGGGAACGCCTCTCCCGCTCGGGTCGCTACGACCTGAAGAGGTTGAAGGAGGCGATGCTGTTGCTCATTGCCAACGATGCGCCACTGGGCCCCGAGTGGCTAGACCATCCGTTGAAGGGAGACTGGGCCGACCACCGCGAGTGTCACATCGGCGGCGACTTCCTGCTGATCTACTGGCTGGATGGCAACGCCATCATCTTTGTGCGTGCGGGCACCCACTCAGAACTGTTCGAGGAATAGGCCATGGGTGTTGAATCGCTTCCTGATTTCACTCCACCAGCTCGCCAACGCTGGGAATCGCTCCCTGCCCAGATCCGCCAACGCCTGCTAGCCAATGTCTGGTGCGGACAGTGCCGTCACGAAGTGACGATCACCAATTTCAGCGGCACCATCAAGGGTGGCGACCTGCTGCTGGTTGGCAAGTGCGCCGAATGCCACGGTGACGTGGCGCGGGTGATTGAGGGTTCGTAGCCCGGTCAGGCATGATATTCAACAAGATGACAATTTTCGCTGTTCAGTGAATCATCACCCTGCCCAGCCTGCCTTCTGGTTTCCCCCAAGTTTGAATGCTCGCTCCAGTCGTAGCCAAGCTACGATAACTAGCACTTATCCAAATCGTCCGACTGGCCGTCAGCGTCAATTCGGCACTTTGGCGCGGGAAGAGATCCAGCCGCCCTTGCCATCTTCACAACGACATTACGGGGCAGGTCCAACGTGACCCGAAAGCCCCCCTCCGGCCGATTCTCCAGCCGTAGTTCGCCCCATGTAATCGCGCGGCGTCCCGGGCGATGGCCAGGCCCAGGCTGACCCCGCCCGTTTCCCGACTGCGCGAGGTCACCAGGCTCACATAGGGCTCGACTACCTGCCCTTCGTCGTCTGGTTCAATTTCCTTGCCGGATTCGCCTATGTCGCGCACTGGCGCCGCCATGACACTGCGCCGCGTTGTGGGCGGGTATCGCCTGGTTCGCCCGCTGTCGAGCAGGTGTAGCTTGACTGAATTGCCGACTGGCGTAAGATAGTAACTGTTTACTATCTTTACTGGCTTCCGCATGGATTCCCCCTCCAAACACCTTCCCGCCGACGAGCGGCGCGCCGTGACGATCGAGGCCGTAGTCGAACTGGCGGGGTCGATCAACCCCAGCGAGATCACGACGGCGGCGATCGCCAAGCACATGAACGTCACCCAGGGGGCGCTGTTTCGCCACTTCCCGTCGAAAGAAGCAATCTGGCAGGCGGTCATGGCATGGATGGCGGAGCGGCTGCTGAGCCGGATCGACCTCGCCGCGCAGGGCATCAAATCTCCGCTGGAGGCCATGCGGGCCATGTTCATGAGCCATGTCGAATTCGTCATCGAACATCCGGGCGTGCCGCGCATGATGTTCGGCGAGTTACAACGCGCCGAAGCCAGCCCGGCCAAGCGGATGGCCCAGACCCTGATCCAGCGTTACGCGGAACGGATTCGCGCCCGCATCGAAGCGGGCAAGGCAGGCGGCGAGATCGCGGCGGACGTGGACACCCAGGCCGCGGCGACCTTGTTCATCGGCACCATCCAGGGCCTGGTCATGCAATCCATGTTATCCGGCGACATCGAACGC
>JBAZLW010000004.1:0-26119 GCA_041650095.1 Hydrogenophilaceae bacterium
GTTCGCCAGCGAAGCGGCGCTTACGCACGTGGTCGCGACGACCCCTGCCGCCCTGTCGGACAGCCTCGAATGGCCGGCCGATGTGGCTCGTTCAAACAGCGAGGCGTTGGCGTACGCCGCCTTGTTCCGGGCCTGGGGGGCAGATTATCAAGGCGGCGATTTCTGCCGGCAGGCGACAGCCCAAGGCCTGCACTGTCGCAGCGGACGCGGCGGCCTGGATGAACTGCGCCGGTTGAATCGCCCGGCCGTATTGCGCCTGCTTGACCGGCAAGGCCAGGCATTCGATGCCACCCTGGTGGCGCTGGCACCCGACTCCGCCACCCTGTCGGTAGGCGGCAAGACCAGAACGATTGCCTTGAAGGTCCTGGCGACGTACTGGGCCGGTCGTTACGACCTGTTATGGCGTGCGCCTCCGGCGGTGCAGGGCACCCTCCGTCCCGGCGATCGCGGTCCTGCCGCCGCATGGCTGCGCGCCCGGGTTGCCGAACTGCATGGCCGCGAGGTGGACGCGACGGCGGCCCCCGTGTTCGACGCTGCGTTGGTGCGCGAGATCAAGCAGTTCCAGCTCGACCAGGGCCTGATCCCGGACGGATGCGTCGGCAGCCAGACCCTGACCCGCCTGGTCAGCGCGACCGATCGAACCGGCCCCAGGCTTGCCGGGACGGGGAGGTAGACATGTCTTACATCCTCGACGCACTCAGAAAATCCGAACTGCAGCGCCAGCAGGGCGCGACGCCGATCACCCGGTTGACGCTGGCGACGGAGGCGGCGCCTGAGCGCCCGGCGATCTCCCGCATTGGCGTGCTCGCAACCCTACTGCTCTGCGCGGGTGTCCTGATCGGCTGGTTGCGGCCATGGCAGTCGGAGCCTGTCTCCCCCGCGCCCAGGCCCGCCGTTGCAGCCCCTGGCGTACCCGTCCAGGCAAGCATCCGGCCGGCAATGCCCGTCCCCGAATTGCCGAACGCCAAGCCAGTCCAGGCCGGCGCGGCCGCCGCCATGGCACGGCCCGCCCAGCCGGTCCAGGCCGACAGTACGCCGCCGAAGGCTGGCGCCGAACCTCCGCTCGCCGACCCCGTCCCGCTCCCCGCCACGCTGGAGTTTTCCGCACTGCCCGACGCGATCCGGCGGGAGATACCGGAAATGACGATTTCACTGCATGGCTATTCGGCCACGGCCAAGGACAGCATCGTCATGATCAACGGCACGCTACTGCACGAAGGCGATGCCATCGCCCCCGGCTTGCGCCTGGAACGGATTACCCCGGATGGCGTGATCGTCGGCTACAAGGAATATCGTTTTCGCCGAGGTTTGCGGCAGTAAGGACGTTCTTCGCCACTCCCGCTTTTATTAAGGCGGAGTTTGGAGTGAGTTTCGAAAGAGTGCCGCCGCATACTTCCTTCAATCACTCCTAGAGACTTGATATAGACAAAACCTATATTGGATACTGGTAATGTTCTTATAGTGTGGGTTCTATTACGAAATCCCATTCGAAACCTCGAATGACTGAGAAAGCAGGGAGAAATGGGCGCCTTCTGGGTACGCGAACAATTCACGGCGGGACAGACGATATTTCGTCAGGGAGATTTGGGTCAGGTCGCCTACCTCATTGAAAAAGGGCAGGTCAACATCACCATCAACCGGGACGGTGAGGAGAGGATCGTCGCGACGTTGTGCGAGGGTGAGATGTTCGGGGAGATCGCGCTCATCGACCATCTGCCGCGGACGGCATCGGCAACGGTCATGGAAGATTGCACCCTCATCCCGATTTCGCAGGATCTGATCATCAGCAAGATGAAGCAGTCGGACCCACTGCTATCCCACATGCTCGGCGTGGTGGTCGCACGTTACCGGGAGGCAAGAGAGGGCAGGCCACACCTCCCGGAAATGGACGCGGATGAAAACGCCCTCCATATGCGCGAATATGCCGTCAACCAGATCAAGGTTGCCCAGTATCTCAGCGATGCACTTGATCGCGATGAATTCCTGCTCCATTACCAGCCCGTCGTGGACTTGAACAGTGGCCGACTTGCCGGGTTCGAGGCGCTGATCCGTTGGAATCAGCCCGACTTGGGGTTGATTACCCCGGTTGGATTTATCGGTGTCGCTGAAGAAACCGGTTTGATCATCCCGATCGGTCGGTGGGTGTTGAAGCAGGCCATCGAAACACTCGTGGTTTTTCAAGCGGCCATGCATCGCCTCGATCCTGTCGGTGACTCCCTGTTCATGAGCGTGAACCTGTCTGCGAAACAGCTGCTGGAAATGGGCGAGGTTGGCACGATCATCGACTTCATCCGGTCTTCCGGCGTGGCACCTGGTTCTATCAAGCTTGAAGTCACCGAAAGCGCATTGATCAATAATCCCGAACTGGCCAAGCTGCATCTGATGAGACTGAAGGAACTGGGTGTATTGCTCGCTATCGATGACTTCGGTACCGGTTATTCTTCCCTGAGTTACCTTGAGCAATTCCCGCTCGATACCCTCAAGATCGACCGTTCCTTCGTTGAAACGATGCGCGAAAAGGAAAGCAGCAAGCGCATTACGCGTGCGATCGCCGGCCTCGCACATGACCTGGAAATGAGCTGTATTGCCGAGGGGATCGAGCATGAATCGGATGCGGCCACCCTGAGGGAAATGGGTTGCCAGTACGGCCAGGGCTATCTTTTCGCCAAGCCTCTCAGCGAGGCGCAAGCGCTTGATTACATCGCGAAATTCGGCATGGCGGGCAGGGTCGCGTAGCTGTCTCAGCCGTTATAGATGATGCCGCCCCGCGCGCGATATTGGCGGATGACAGCCGCGGCTTCTGCCTCCAGCAGGCCGCGTGTGATTTCGATGCCTTTCTGTTCGAGATATCGGTAGGAGTCCGGGTAGACCGGACCCTCGTCGAAGCCGATGGCACGCGCTGCCGCCGCCGGGGCGGCGCAGACCAGGCGGCGCAGGCCGCTCCACAGGATGCCGCCGAGGCACATCGCGCAGGGTTCGCATGATGTGTACAGGGCATGGCCGGGCTGTTTCAGGGAGTGGCTGCCAATGGCCAGTTGGGCGCGCATGATGGCCATCATCTCGGCATGCAGCACCGAGCTGCGCAGGCGCACTACGCTGTTGACCCCGATCGCGATCAGGCGGCCTTCGTCCAGGTTGAAGATGGCCGCACCGAAGGGGCCGCCGCTGCCGTGTTCGACGTTGCGCCGGGCCAGGTCGATGGCCAGGCGCATGCGCGCTTCTTCGTCGGCGATCACCAGAGTGGGGTCGTCGAATGCTGCCGCCCAGGCGGGCAGACCTATGGGCAGGCAGTCATTCGACATGGCTCGCACCGTGCTCAGCAGGGTGTGACGGCCACCCCGGCGGCGCTGATCTCTTGCGCGATGGCGTCCACCAGGTGGGGGAGGGTGGCCGCGACCACCGGCGTCAGGCTCATGCTGGTGGCCAGGCTTTCCGGCTCGACGCCGAACAGGACGGTGTGGGTCGGCGCTTCGTGGGTGATCACCAGGGTGGCGAGGACATCGGGCAGGCCGACCTGGTGCGGCGACAGCTTGGTGCGGAACAGGGCGGGGATCTCCTCGTCCTTGAGCCGCAGCAGGTCGCCGGGTGTTTTGCCGGCCCGGACGCAGTCGGCGATGATCAGCAGGTCGCAATTGGCGAGGTCGTCGAGCAGTTCCATGGCCGAGGTGCCGCCGTCGATCAGTTCGACTTCCGGCGGCAGCTGATAACGCCGACCTAGTTCTTCGATGGCGCGGACACCGATGCCTTCATCGGTGAGCAGGATGTTGCCGACGCCTAAGACTACGATACGCATGGCTGTTTGCTTCCATAGATAAAAAAACACCCGGCCGAAGCCGGGTGCCGCAATGATCGCATTCCTGGTCGAGGAGAGGAATCAGGAACCGATCTCGCACTGATAGGACGGGCTGAAGCAGCCGGCATGGACGGTCGATTTCTGGCTGCCGTCGACGTCGAGCACATGCACCGCACAGGCCAGGCAGGGGTCGAACGAGTGCACGGTGCGCAGCACTTCCAGGGGCCGTTCCGGGTCGGCCACGGGGTTGTTGAGCAGCGACATTTCGTACGGGCCGGGCAAGTCGTTTTCGTTGCGCGGGGCGGCGTTCCAGGTGGTCGGCACCACGGCCTGATAGTTCTTGATCTTGCCGTTGTCGATCACCACCCAGTGCGACAACACGCCGCGCGGGGCCTCGTGGAAGCCGACGCCTTCGATCTCGCCCTTGGGGAATTCCGGCTTGTTGAAGGTGTCGATGTCGCCCTTGCCGATGTTGTCGACCAGACGGTGCCACATGTTGTTGAGTTCGTCGACCTGGACGCTGCACGACACCGCGCGGGCGGCATGGCGGCCGATGGTGGAATGCACGGCGGCGAGCGGGATCTTGGTCCCGGCCACGGCGCTGGCGGTGTCGAGCACCTGGGTCAGGTACTTCAGGGTCGGCGCGTGCTTGGCGGCGGCCATGGCAAGGACGCGTGCCAGCGGGCCGACCTGGGCCGGCTTGCCGAGGAAGGTGGGCGACTTGACCCAGGAGTACTTGCCGTTGTCCTGGAAGTCGGTGTACTCCGGCTCGGTCTCGCCCTTGAACGGATGCAGGGGGCCGCTGCCCTTGTACCAGGCGTGCTTGGAACTCTCCTCGACGCCGTCCTTGAAGAACGGGTCGCCGAAGCGGGTGATCGGCTTGAACTTGGTCAGATCGCCGCCGGGCACATAGCCGCCGGGCAGGGCGAACTGGGTACCCTTGCCATCCAGGGGCAGATCAGGCACCGACAGGTAGTCCATGATGCCGGCGCCGTAGCCGGTCCAGTCGGCATAGAAGGCACCGATGGCGGCGACGTCGACCAGGTAGACGTTATGGACGAAGTCGGCCAGTTCGTCGATCCAGCCCTTGACCGCCATCAGGCGCTCGACGTTGAGCACCGACTGGCCGTCCGGGTTGATCGAGTTGGCGACGCCGCCGACCGCGACGTTCTGGATGTGCGGGGTCTTGGAACCGAGGATGGCGACCACCTTGTTGGCCTTGCGCTGGATGTCCAGGGCCTGCAGGTAGTGGCTGACCGCGAGCAGGTTCACCTCCGGCGTCAGCTTCATGGCCGGGTGGCCCCAGTAACCGTTGGCGAACACGCCGAGTTGGCCGCCGCCGACGAAGCCGGCTAGGCGCTCCTTCACGGCGGCGAATTCGTGCCGGCTGTTGCCCTTCCAGGTCGACAGGGATTCGGCCAGCAGGGCGGTCTTCGCCGGGTCGGCCTTGAGGGCCGAGACCACGTCCACCCAGTCGAGAGCGGACAGATGATAGAAGTGGACGATATGGTCATGCACCGCGTGGGCCAGGATGATCAGGTTGCGGATGTACTGCGCGTTGACCGGGATCTCCATGTCGAGCGCGTTTTCCACCGCACGGACCGAAGCGATGGCATGCACGGTGGTGCAGACGCCGCAGATGCGCTGGGTGATGGCCCAGGCGTCGCGCGGGTCGCGGCCAAGCAGGATCTGTTCGACGCCGCGCCACATCTGGCCCGAGGCCCAGGCCTTCGTGACCTTGCCGCCGTCGATTTCGCAGTCGATGCGCAGGTGACCCTCGATGCGGGTGATGGGATCGATGGTGATACGTTTGCTCATTTTTCTGCTCCAGGTTTATTTGACGGCGGCGGCCTCGTGCTTGGGCAGCACGGGCAGCAGGCGGACAAGGACGACGTAGCCGAGGATTTCGATGGCGATGATACCGACGGTCAGGCCCATTTCGGGCAGGGACGGGAAGTAATTCCAGCCCTCGCCGGTCTCGTAACCGACCAGGTAGCTGTTGATGCGCAGCATAAAGGTGCCGGACATCATGCACACGGCCGACAGGAACAGCTTGTCCGGGCGGCGGCGGTTGGCGGCGCTGGCCAGGAGCACGGCGGGCACAATGAAGAAGGCCATCTCGACCCAGAACATCAGGGCCATGACGTTGGGCTTGAAGGCCTCGCCGATGGCACCGCGCACCACGAGGTCGACCACCCGCACCACCAGGTAGGCCACGATCAATCCCCACATGACCTTGGACAGCTTGGACAGGATGCCCAGTTCGAACGGCCGCTTGAAGCCGATCGCCGAGATGGTCGACTCGAAGATCACGATGCCGTAGCCGACGCTGATCGCGGTCATCAGGTACAGCAAGGGGATCAGCATGGTCTGCCAGAGCGGGTTCAGCTGGGTGCCCAGCACGATCAGCATCGAGCCGAGCGAGGACTGGTGCATCGAGGGCAGCAGGGCGCCCAGGGCGATGAACAGGAACATCCAGCGACCGAGCTTCCTGCGGAGATCGTCCTTGTTGAGTTTCTCCAGGAACACCGGCGAGAACTCGATCCACATCACGACGACGTACAGCGAGATGCAGGCCGCCACCTCGAACATCACCGAGTTGATCTGGGCCCAGCCCGGCGTGAAGATGTGCCAGGTGTTCCAGTAACGGCCCAGGTCGATGATCACCGAGGCACCGGCCAGGGTGTAGCCGAACAGGCTGCCGAGCAGGGCCGGCCTGACCAGCGGGTGATACTCGCCCTTGTTGAAGATGTATACCAGCAGGGCAACCGAATAGCCGCCGCAGGCGAAGGCGGAACCGACCATGACGTCGTAGACCACCCAGACGCCCCAGGTATAGCCGTCGTTGACGTTGGTCACCGATCCGATGCCGAAGATCAGGCGGACCACCAGGATCACGCCGGCGATGGCGATCAGCAAGGCCATGGTCTTGGTCAGCGACGTGACCAGGGAGCCCCCCAGCGGGGCGGGCGCGGAATGTGCGTGGTTCGACATCTGGCTACTCCTGGTTGTCTTCGTCGTCGCGCAGGCTGCGCTTGGCCGCGACCACCAGACCGCCGAGCACGATGGCCGGGGTGATCAGATAGCCGTACATGCTGTGCTGCATGGTTTCCGACACGGAGGCGAAGGAGCGTTCCGGCAGGACCCGATAGCCCAGCTTGTCGAACGGCACGGCGGACAGCTTGAGCACCTGGGTGCCGCCAAGTTCCTTCTCGCCGTAGACCTGCGGCACATAGCTGGCGGCCTTCGCCATCTGGCGGTCGTTGCCGTCGATGCGGCCGCGCGGCACGGTGTGGTCGGTGCCGGGCTTCAGGGCCAGGCGGCGCTTGGCCTCGGCCATCAGTTGGTCGGTGGGGCCATACAGGGTCGCGCCGGTCGGGCAGACCTGGGCACACGCGGAATACTGGAAGCGGGTGTCATTGTCTTCGCTCGCCAGATGGTTGCACAGCTCGCACTTGACGATCTTCGGGAAGGCCTTGTCGTACTGGAAGCGCGGCACGTCGAACGGGCAGGCCAGGACGCAGTAACGGCAGCCGATGCAGTCGCCCGGGTCGTAGGTGACGATGCCGGTGACCGGATCCTTGAGCATCGCGGAGACCGGGCAGGCCGATACGCAGGACGGATCGACGCAGTGCAGGCAGGAGTGCTTCATGAAGGCATAGCCGTCCTTCTCCTGATCCTTGTGCTCGCCGGTACCGTCCTTGTACATCTTGATGATGTTCTTGGTCTTGCCGGAGATGTCCAGCGGGGTATCCCAGAGTTGCTCCCCGGTGCTGTACTCGGGCGGCAGATGATTGGATTCCTTGCAGGCGGAGACACAGGCCTTGCAACCGATGCACAAGGTGCTGTCATAAAGCAGGCCCATGGCCTTGGGCGGCATGGTCAGGTTGCCCCGTGCCTCGGCCGGCGCGGACGCCGCCGTGGCTGCAACCGCGCCGCCCGCCAGCATCCCTTTAAGGAACTGACGACGGTCCATGGTCATGATTCGGTCCTTTCCCCTGCCTTGGGCTGGTCAGACTCGACGGCGATGTTCTTGCCCAGGTTCTTGGTCAGGTTGTAGGTCGCCGCAGTTGCGGCCCCGGCCAGTGCGGCGACCGCCGCCGCCGAGGCGATGGTGGCGCCGACACCGCGCTCCTCGTCAATCTTCGGGTAGCCGAGCGGTGGTTGTACCGACTTCAACTCGGCCAGGGCATGGATGGGCTTGGCGAAGCCGATGCCCTTTTCCGTGCAACCGATGCACGGGTGGCCGCAGCCGACCGGCCAGGATACCTCGCCGACATCGTTGAAGCCGATCACCGGACAGTTGGCATAGGTCTCCGGACCCTTGCAGCCCAGCTTGTACAGGCACCAGCCCTGACGGTGGCCGGCGTCGCCGAACTCGAGCGCGAAGCGGCCGGCATCGAAGTGGGCGCGGCGTTCACAGTTCTCGTGCACCAGGCGGGAGTAGGCGAACAGCGGCCGGCCCAGCTGGTCCACGGCGGGTAGCTTGCCGAAGGTCAGGTAGTGCACCACGGTGGACAGGAAGTTGTACGGGTTGGGCGGGCAGCCGGGGATGTTGGGCACCACCTTGCCGAGGACCTCTGCGACGCTGGAGGAGCCGGTCGGGTTGGGGCCGGTCGAGGGCATGCCGCCCCAGGAGGCGCAGGAACCGATTGCCACCACGGCAGCGGCATCCTTGGCGCATTCCTTGACCATCTCGATGGCGGTCTGGCCGCCGACCTTGCAGTAGATGCCACCATCCTTGGTCGGGATGGCGCCTTCGACCACCAGCAGGTATTTGCCCTTGTTGGCTTCCATGGCCGCCTTGCGCGCGGCTTCGGCCTGGTGGCCGGCGGCAGCGAACAGGGTTTCGTGATAGTCGAGCGAGATGACGTCGAGGATCAGTCGATCCAGGGTCGGGTGTTCTGCGCGCAGGAGCGACTCGGAGCAACCCGTGCATTCCTGGAAGTGCAGCCAGATCACCGATGGCCGTTTGGCCGGACTGGCCACCGCCTGGGCAATCTCGGCTGCAGCAGTTGAGGGTAGCCCCAAGGTCGCGGCGATGCCGGAACACAACTTGAGGAAGTCTCGCCGGGAAACCCCCAGCCGTTTTTCCAGGGCTGCTACGCCCGGCAGGTTTTCCATCGAGATGATGTCGATCTTAGACATGACCGTCCTTTCCAGTTATTGCCATCCGGTTTTGGCTGCACACACACTCAGCCCTTAGATGCCGGTCCCCAGTACACTTGAATATGAATAGCCCAGATATGAGGTTATTGCCACTTCAATATAAGCATATCCTTAATATGTGAGATTGATTTTTTTAATTACGAGTATTGTTTCTATCAAAATCAATGAATTTGTTTATGACCACGCCCAGCCTCATCGATACCCACTGCCATCTGGATGCGGCCGAATTCGAGTCCGACCGCGATGCGGTGCATGCGCGCGCCAAGGCGGCGGGCGTCCTGGTCCAGGTTGTCCCGGCCGTCACCGAGGCCAACTGTGACGAGGTGGCGGCGGTATGCCGTCGCTATCCGGGCTGCCTGCCGGCATGGGGCATGCATCCGATGTACATAAACAGTCATGCGGAGGGGCACCTGACCGGTCTGCGCAAGCGGGTGGAGCAATGGCGTCCGTTGGCCATCGGCGAGATCGGCCTCGACCTGTTCGTGCCGGATCTCGATTTCGCCGCGCAGGAGTTCTATTTCGTCGAGCAGCTCAAGATCGCCCGCGACTACGACTTGCCGGTCCTGTTGCATTGCCGCCGCGCCAACGATCCCATCCTCAAGCATCTGCGCCGGATCAAGGTCAGGGGCGGCATCGCCCATGCCTTCAGCGGCAGTCGCCAGCAGGCCGATGAGTTCATCCGGCTGGGCTTCAAGCTGGGCTTCGGCGGCGCCTTTACCTGGGAACGGGCGACCCGTCTGCGGGCGCTGGCGCAGGAACTCCCGCTCGAGGCCATCGTGCTGGAAACCGACAGTCCGGACATTCCGCCGGCCTGGGTCGGACGGGGCCGCAACGAACCCGCCCAGTTGGCGCGCATCGCCTCGACCTTGGCCGAATTGCGCGCGATTCCACTCGCCGAGGTCGCGCGCGTCACCAGCGAAAATGCCTGTGCCGTATTGCCTGGGTTATCCTCCCCGGCATGGCTCATGGCAACCTGACCCTGCCCAACCTACTGACCGCCGCCAGGCTGGTCATGGTGCCGTTCGTGGTCTGGTACCTGGCCCAGGGCGACCTGGCATTGGCCTTCTGGCTATTCGCCGCCGCCGCCCTCACCGATCTGCTCGACGGCAACCTGGCCCGGCTGCTGAACCAGCGTACCGTGCTGGGTGCCTGGCTGGATCCGATTGCCGACAAGGCGATGCTGCTCTCCACCCTCCTAATGCTGGTCTGGCTGGCCGCGCTGCCGCTGTGGCTGGGGGTGCTGGTGGCGCTGCGAGACTGCGTCGTGCTGCTCGGGGCGGCCGCCTACCGCACCCTGACCGGCGGGCTGGAGGTGGCACCGACCTGGTTGGGCAAGGCGGCGACCGCCGCCGAGTTCGTCCTGGTGTCGCTGGTGCTGGCCGACCTGGCGCTCGGCTGGGGCCTGGCCTTCCTGGACCCGATCGCGTGGTTGACCGGACTGCTGGTCGCCATCTCCGGCCTGCATTATGTCCAGGTCTGGAGCGCCAAGATCCGTGCCTGGAGGGGGGCGCGGGCCAGGCACGCGGTCAGGTCCTGAACTTGGTGACCTGGCTGGTCAGTTGCCCGGAAATCTCGGCCACCTGTTCGGCGGCCTGATGGACCTGCCGGGTACTGTCGGCGGCCTCCTGGGCGATCCGGCCGATATTGCCGACCATCTCGTTGATCTCGACCGTGGCGCGGTTCTGGTCGTGCGCGCTCCGGGCGACCCGAACCGTCATTTCGCTGATCTGGCCGACCGTGCTTGAGATGTCGTTCAGGGCCGCGGCGGTCTCCTCGACCTGGTGGACGCTCTGGCTGGAACTGGTCTCGGCCTCGTTGATGGTCGCCACGGCACGCTGGGCGTTCGCCTGCAACTTGTCGATGATGCCCTCGATCTCGCTGGTCGCCGTCTCGGTACGCTGGGCCAGGTTGCGCACCTCGTCTGCCACCACGGCGAAACCGCGCCCGGCCTCGCCGGCACGCGCGGCCTCGATGGCGGCATTCAGGGCGAGCAGGTTGGTCTGCTCGGCGATCTCCCGGATCAGGCCGAGGATGCGGCCGATGTCCCGGCTGTCGTTGTCGACCAGGCGGATGTTGCTGACCGCGTCCTGAAGACGCTCCGACATGGCCTGGATGGCGGTCAGCGTGCTGTTGGCCAGCTGAGTGCCCTGCTTGGCCTTCTGGTTGGCGCCTTGTGAGGCCTGGGCCGCCTCCTGGATGTCGCTGGTGACATGCTGGACACTGTCGACCAGTTTGTTGAGTACCTTGCCGAGTTCCTCGGTATCGAGCAGTTGCCGGTTGGAACCGGCCTCGCTGCTGGTGGAGGTGCTGAGCAGCTGGCCGGACAGGTCGCCCAGCCGGGCGGTGCAGTGCTGCGCCTGTTCGACGATGCTGGAAAACTGGCCGAGCATGCCGTTGAAACTGGCGGCGGCGTGGGCGATCTCGTCCTCGCCCCGGGTGGCAATGCGCAGTTGCAGGTTGGACTCGGCCTCGGCCTGGCTCATGGTCGCGGCAAGCCGGTTAATCGGGTTGGAAATAAAACGGTTCATCAGCCAGATCAGCAACATGAAGCCGAGACTGAACATGGCGACATGGATAAGCGCGTTGACCAGGTCGGTGGCGCCCATCCGGGCATCGGTCGGGGCGAGGTCATAGGTGATCCGCACCGCGCCCAGCACCGTGCCTTCGGGGACCGAGTGGCATTGCATGCAGTTGACGCCGCGGGTCGACGGGGTGGCCTTGTAGGGGCGCACAATGGTCAGACGCCGGCCCTGTCCGGTCTGCTCGATGACCAAGGTCTGCCTGCCCTGTTCGATGGCCGCCTTTTCGGCTGCGTCCACAGGTTCTTCGCCCACCAGGCCGGGGCCGTACTGGGTGGTTACGCCGTTGCCGCGCACGATGCGGGCATCGAGGATGTTGGCCTGTTCCAGGAAGGTCTTGCGCAAGGCCTCCCGCTCGGCCATGCCGCCGGTGAGCATCAGCTTGTTGAGGCCGTCGAAGAAGTTGTCGGCAATGCCGGTGACATGTTCGCCCTGCAAATCGTCGGAAAGCGTGCGCGAGCTGTAATGGGAATACAGGTAGCTGGCGCTCAGCTCGACCACGAACACGATCGCAGCGGCCAGCAATACCTTGGCGGCGACCCGGCGTTTCAATGCCTGGACTAGACCCATGTTGCCTCCTGGTTATGTTGGGTAAATTTGTCCGACTATTAACGGAAAGACCTGGCCAATCTTGAGGGAATGGTGCTCGGCCGGCAGACTTTGTTATTTGCCGATGATTTCCGCCCAGCGTTTTTCCAGCCGCTTGACCGAAACCGGCTCCGGCGTCTTCAGTTCCTGGGCGAACAGCGATACCCGCAGCTCTTCCAGTTGCCATCGGAAGGCCGCCATCTCCGGGCTGATGCCGGTGGTCTGCTCCTCGCGCCGGCAACGGGCCTGCCATTGCGTCAGCAACGGGGCCAGGGTGCGCATGGCCTGGGCGTCGCGGTCCGGGCGGCCGGGAAGTTTTTCCAGACGGCGTTCCATCGCCTTGAGATAGCGGGGCAGATGGACCAGGGTCGCCGGCGCCAGGCCGGCAACGAAGCCGGGGTAGACCAGGGCCTTTAGTTGTTCGCGCAGGTCCGCCGCCGCTTCCCTGGAGGCCAGGGGGCGCGCCAGTTGCTGAGCCAGCCTGTGGCCGTGCTCGATGCACTCGGCCGCCAGGCGGGCGGTCTCCCTGGCCTGCTCGGTCAGGCGCGGTCGCGCGCTCTGCACCGCGCTGTCGAATTCGTTCTGCCGGCGCAGGTCGGCCGGGTCGATGGCCAGCGCGGCGCGGGCGGCGGCATACAGCACGTCGGCCAGGAGCAGGCCCGGGGTCAGCGTGCGGTCGAGCAGGGCATACTGCATGGCGGCCGGCTTGAGGCGGGCGGTCAGATCCTTCTCGGCCTGCTTGAGCAGGTCAGGGAAGGACCGCCAGGCCAGCCGGCAGACGCCGCGACGATGGCTGTCCCGCGCCAGGGCAGGGCTGTCGAGCAGACGCAGGCGGACCTGGCCGGCCTCCTCGATCAGGGCCGGGAAGGCGGCGATCTTGCGCCCGCCGCTGGTCACCTCGACCCGTTCCGGCAGGTCGCCGAAGTCCCAGCGGCCGACCTCCTCGCGTTCGCTCGGCGCGGCGGCCTGTTGCAGGCTGCGCGCCGCCTCGCCGCCCAATTGTCGGCGCAGGGCGGCGAGGTCGCGGCCCTCGGCGGCGATGCGGTTGTTCTCGTCCAGCACCCGGTAGTTCATCACCAGGTGCGCCGGCAGGGCCTCCGGCCGCCATGCATCGCGCGGGATGCTCTGGCCGGTGGTGCGGGCGAGGAAATCGGCCAGGGTGTCGGTCAGCGCGCCTGCGCCCGGCTGCAGAACCTCGGCGGCGGCGCGGGCGAATTCCGGCACCGGCACGAAGGCACGCCGGACCGATTGCGGCAGGCCCTTGATCAGGGCCAGGGCCTTTTCCTCCAGCAGCCCCGGGACCAGCCAGTCGCAGCGTTCGGCCGGCACCTGGTTGAGGGCGGCCAGCGGCACCAGCAGGGTGACGCCGTCGTCCTCGGCGCCCGGGTCGAAGCGGTAGGCGAGGGCGAAGCGCACGCCGCCCAGGTCGAGTTCCTTCGGGAAGGCGCGGGCGTCGGCGCCGCGCTCCCTGAGCAGGTCTTCCCGGCGCAGATGGAGCAGCTTGGGCGACTTCGCCTCGGCCTCGCGCAGCCACCGCTCGAACGCGGCGCCGTTGTGGATGCCTTCCGGGATGCGCTCGTCGAAGAAGCGGTAGAGGTCTTCCGCGTCCACCGAGATGCGGGCGTTGCGCGAGCGGTGGGCGAGTTCGTCGATCTGCTCGACCAGTTTGCGGTTGTGGCCGAAGAAGGCCGCGCGGGTGTCGTACTCGCCCTCGACCAGGGCGGAGCGGATGAATATCTCGCGCGCCTTGATCGGGTCGATGGGGCCGAAGTGGACCTTGCGGCCGTTCACCACCGGCAGGCCATACAGGGTGGCCCGCATGGCGGCGGCGACGTGGGCCGGTTTCTTGGCCCAGTGCGGGTCGGAATAGCTGACCTTGAGCAGGTGGCTGGCCGCGTGCTCGATCCAGTCCGGCTCGATCCGGGCGATGGTGCGGGCATAGACGCGGCGGGTCTCGACGATCTCGGCCGCCATCACCCACTTGGGCTTTTTCTTCACCCCGGAGCCGGGGAAGGGCAGGAACTTGAGCTCGCGGGCGCCGAGATACTGCCCGTCCTCGGTCAGCATGCCCAGGTTGCCGAGCAAGCCGGGCAGCAGGGCCTGATGCAGATTCGCATAATTGGCAGCCGACTCGTCACTAGTCACTGGTAACTCGTCACTGACTTTCCAGCCCAGTTCCTTGACCTGGGCCGCCAGCTGGGCATGGACCTCGCGCCACTCGCGCACCCGGCGCGGCGACAGGAAATCGTCCTCGAAGGCCTCGCGCAGCTTGCGCTGCGACTTGCGGTGGACGATCAACCCCTCGACATGCCGCCACAGCTTCAGGATGGCGACGAAGTCGGAGTTCTCGTCGGCATGGCGGGCATGTTTCTGGTCGGCGGTGGCCTGGCGCTCCTGGGGGCGGTCACGCGGGTCCTGGGTCGACAGGAAGGCGGCGATCACCAGCACCTCGTGCAGCACGGCCTTCTCGCGTGCCGCCACCAGCATGCGGCCGATGCGCGGGTCGAGCGGCAGCCGGGCCAGCTCGCGGCCGATCGGGGTCAGGCGGTCGGCCTCGTCGAGGGCATTCAATTCGTGCAGTTGGGCCTGGCCGTCGCGGATGCGCCTGGGCTCGGGCGGGTCGAGGAAGGGGAAGACGTCGATCTCGGGCAGCTTGAGCGACTTCATCCTGAGGATCACCCCGGCCAGCGAGGAGCGCAGCAACTCCGGCGTGGTATAGGGCGGCCGGGACTGGAAGTCCTGCTCGTCGTAGAGGCGGATGCAGATGCCCTCGGCGACCCGGCCGCAGCGGCCGGCGCGCTGGTTGGCCGAGGCCTGGGAGACCTTCTCGACCTTGAGTTGCTCGATCTTGTTGCGGATCGAGTAGCGCTTCACCCGGGCCTGGCCGGTGTCGACCACGTAGCGGATGCCCGGCACCGTCAGCGAGGTCTCGGCGACGTTGGTGGCCAGGACGATGCGCCGGCCCGAGTGCGGCTTGAAGATCTGCTCCTGCTCGGCTACCGACAGGCGGGCGAACAGGGGCAGGATCTCGGTGTGCGGCGGGTGGTGCTTGCGCAGCGATTCATGGGCGTCGCGGATCTCGCGCTCGCCGGGCAGGAAGACCAGGATGTCGCCGCTGCCTTCGCGGGCCAGTTCGTCGACCGCAACCAGCAGGGCGGCGTCGAGGTCGGGTTCCTCCTCCTCGCGCTCCTTCGCGGCCTCCTTCTTCTTCGCCTGTTCCGCCGGCGGCCGGTAGCGCATCTCCACCGGGTAGGTGCGTCCGGACACCTCGACCACCGGGGCGCCGCCGAAATAGGCCGAGAAGCGGTCCGCCTCCAGGGTCGCCGAGGAGATGATCAGCTTGAGGTCCGGCCGGCGCGGCAGCAGGGTCCTGAGGTAGCCGAGCAGAAAGTCGATGTTGAGGCTGCGCTCGTGCGCCTCGTCCAGGATCAGGGTATCGTAGGCGTGGAACTTCGGGTCGGACTGGGTCTCGGCCAGCAGGATGCCGTCGGTCATTACCTTGATCCGGCTGTCGCGGCCGACCTGGTCGGTGAAGCGCACCTGCCAGCCGATGAAGCCGCCGAGCCGGGTATGGGTTTCCTCGGCCAGGCGTCCGGCGACGCTCTTGGCGGCGATCCGGCGCGGCTGGGTCATGCCGATCAGGCCTTTGCGGCCGCACCCGGCGGCATAGGCGATCTTGGGCAGCTGGGTGGTCTTGCCGGAACCGGTTTCGCCGCAGACGATGACGACCTGATGCGCGGAAAGGGCAGCGGCGATATCCTCCCGGCGTGAGGAGACCGGCAGGTGTTCCGGAAATTCGATGCGCGCCGGCGGTGGCGCATCAACAGGCGCCGTCGGCGATGCATCAATGGGCGCCGTCGGCGCAGGGGGTGAACTGGATGCGGACATGGGTATGAATTATCGGGGATTCGGACTGGCTTGGCTCGTCCTCTGGCTGGCGCTGCCGGCCGGCGCGGAGATGCTGACGCTGGGTGAACTGAGCCTGAATATGGCGAATACCTGGCAGCGTGGCTCCGTCGAAGAGGAGGCCGACTTCGACAGCATCGTTCTGCGCGAGCGATCGGCACCGTTGCCGCTGGAGATGTACCTGGCCAAGAATCGGGTCCGGCTGAAGATGGCCGAGGCGAAGTTTATCGATCAACTGGAACAGAGCTGGCGCCGTCGTTATGGCGCGGAGGCCGAACTGGACTGGCTGGATGCTGCCGGCACGCGTTGGCGGATTTGCCGGCGGCCGAGCCGGAGCGGCGAGGGTTACGTCTTCCAGATCGTCACCGTGCATGGCGGCGAGGTTTATCAACTGGTTGCGACGGCCCCTGCCACGATCAAGGCCTTGCCGGAATCGGTTCGGACATTTCTGGCCAGCGCGGCCTGGACCGGGGTGAAACTGCCGGAAAGGCGGGAAACCACTGGCGCGCAGTCGGATACGGGCTTGCCCGCCGATTCGCCGGCACTTTCATATGGCAGGCAGGTCGTGGCCGCCGGAGCCGCCTCCAAGGCCGATGCCACCATGCCAGCGCCGGCAACCGTGATGCCGAAAGCCGCCACGGCGAAGCCCGAACCGGCACCAACAATTCCAGCGCCGGCAACGGCAGAGCCAGGTAAAGCGACCACCAAACCGGCCGCCATAACGCCGACTCCGGCAACCATGGCGCCCGCGCCCGTAGCTGTCGTGTCCGAACCGGTAATCACCGTCAAACCGCAGCGCCAGTGGCGGCTGTTGCGCACGGTGATTGCCCTGCCCGGCAGCAAGGCCTGGCCGGGGCTTGCCGAAGCCGAAGGTGCCCAGCTCGGCTCGAATGGCCTGGTAAAAGGCCTGGGCCTGTCGGCCGAAGCGTCCGGGTTAGACGGTTTCCTGGAAGGTTTCTTGTGGCAGAAGGGAGAAGGAGCGGGTGAGCATCGACAGCCATACCGGCGCCATTGGCAGGTGCTTTGGCCGTCTTTCCCAGCGCATTGGCAGGTGGGCGAGGAACTGGCCTTCGATCTGGATTTTCTCGCCGATACCGTCGGCCTGGGTCCGGGTGGGGACATGACCCTGCAGTTCGAACTGACGCCGGTCTGTGCGTCTCGAACCAATGTGGTGCGCTGGTTGGATGGTCTGGAGGCCCGGGGGTCGATGAACCTGAGTCAACTGGCCGGGATGATTTGTGCGGACGCCGGCGGCGCCCCAGCCCCGACCAAGGTGACCGTGGCGGCCGGGGAATACCCGGCCGGTGCGACAGCCAAGGTAAGGAAACGCGTGGCCCTACCTCTGGCGGCGGAATGGGAACAGGGTATCCGGCCAAAATCACGCGCGGAGGTGGCCAGGCTGGTCCTGACCATCCGTTTCCAGATTTCCGAGGGCGGCAACGCACCGGGGGACGCCATGTTCCGTCAGGCCGCCGTGGTGTTCGTATTCGGGCCGGAGGTTTGACGCGCACCCGGCAATCGGGTATCCAATCATGACTATGGAACCCGATACTCCTCCACTGGGCGACCGGCAACTGCGCGAGGCCTTTCAGCTGTTCAGCGAGACCTCGGAGCGGCTGTCCGGCGCCTATGCCGAATTGCAAGGCCAGGTCGCCCGCCTGTCCGCCGAGCTGGCCGCGGCCAATGGCGAACTGGCCCGACGCGAGCGTTTGTCCATCTTGGGCGAGGTGGCGGCCAAGCTGGCGCACCAGCTACGCACCCCGCTGGCCACCGCGCTGCTCTATGTCGGCCACCTGGCCAGGCCGGACCTGGCCGAGACCGACCGGCTGCGCTTTGCCGACAAGACCCTGGGCCGGCTGCGTTACCTGGAGCGCCTGATCCAGGACATGCTGGCCTTCGTGAAAGGCCAGCAGGGCCAGCGCACCCTGTTCGCCGTGCATGCCCTGGCGGACGAGGTCTGGCAGGCCATCGAACCCCAGGCCAGCCTGTTGGACGTGCACCTGGAACTGGTCAAGCAGGGCGACGATGAACGGATCGAGGCCGATCATCTCGGCGTCCAGGGCGCCCTCATCAACCTGCTGGAGAATGCCGTCCAGGCCAGCCGGGCCGGCGACAAGGTCACCTTCACCGTGGCCACTGGCAGTGCCTTCGTGGCCTTCCGGGTGGTGGACCGGGGCCAGGGCATCGCCGAGGCGGACCGGGAACGTCTGTTCGAACCTTTCTACACCACCCGCGGCGAGGGCAGCGGGCTGGGGCTGGCCATCGTCAAGCAGACCGCGGACGCCCATGGCGGCTGGGTGGAGATCGACTCGGAACCAGGTCAGGGAAGCCATTTCGCGCTGTTCCTGCCAGTGGCCGGAAAGCCGGAATCGCATGGAGGTGCGGATGCCTGAACGGAGACCAAAGATCCTCGTGGTGGAGGACGATGCCGCCCTGCGCGAGGCCCTGACGGATACCCTGGAACTGGCCGGGCAGGTGGTCGTTTCGGCCCCGGACGGCGAGGCCGCACTGGCGGTGCTGGGCCGCGAGACGGTGGCCATGGTGTTGTCCGACGTGCAGATGCCGGGCATGGACGGCCACCAGCTGCTGCGCCGGGTCATGGCGGTCAGGCCGGGTATCCCGTTCATCCTGATGACCGCCTACGGCCAGATCGATCGGGCCGTCGAGGCCATGAAGGACGGCGCTGCCGATTACCTGGCCAAGCCCTTTGAACCGGACCGTCTGTTGGCCGTGGTGGCGCGTTACCTGCCTGCACCGGACGAGGGTCGAGCCGGTGAAATAGTCGCCGAGGATGCCCGCATGCGTGCCGTGCTGGATATGGCCGACCGGGTCGCGGCGACCGACGCGACCGTGCTGCTGACCGGCGAATCCGGGGTCGGCAAGGAGGTGGTGGCACGTTACCTGCACGAGCATTCACCGCGCCGGAATGGTCCCTTCGTGGCGGTGAACTGCGCGGCGATCCCGGAGAACCTGGTCGAGGCGACCTTGTTCGGCCATGAAAAGGGCGCCTTCACCGGGGCCGCCGCCGCCTATACCGGCAAGTTCGAACAGGCCCAGGGCGGTACCCTGCTGCTCGACGAGGTGTCCGAAATCCCCCTCAATATCCAGGCCAAGCTGCTCAGGGTGTTGCAGGAAAAGGTGGTCGAGCGTCTGGGTGCGCGCAGCGCCACCCCGCTCGATGTCCGTGTGCTGGCGGCGAGCAACCGCGATCTGGCCAATTGGGTACGCGAGGGACGTTTCCGCGAGGACCTCTATTACCGGCTTAACGTGTTTCCCCTGGAAATCCCGTCTTTGCGCGAGCGCAAGGCCGATGTCCTGCCCCTCGCCAAACACTTCCTGAAGGCCCATGCCGGCCTGGTCGGACGTGACGGCTTCAGCCTGTCGGCCGCGGCGGGCGCCGAATTGACCGGCTATGACTGGCCCGGTAACATCCGCGAACTGAGCAATGTGATGCAGCGCGCGATGATCCTGGCGGCCGGCAGCCGGATCGAACCGGGTAACCTGATGCTGCCGCGTCGGTCGCGACCGACGCCGGACCGGGAACTTGAAGAGGAGCCGAAACCGGCCCAGATCAAGGACATGGAAAAGACCATGATCCTGGAAACCTTGCACAGGCTGAACGGCTCGCGCAAGCGTACCGCCGAGGAGCTGGGCATCAGCGAGCGCACGCTGCGCTACAAGTTGCAAAAATATCGAGAAGAAGGTGAGTTGGACGACGAATGCAGCCTATAATGCGCTCAGTCGTACAGGAGACGGAGCCATGGTCAATCCGGGCATAGAGCAGATGGTGAATCAGTTGCGCGCGGTCGCTTCGCAAGCGTCCGGGCCGGATTCGTCCGCTCAGAGTGCCGCATCCGGCCATGACTTTTCGGCCATGTTGCAGGCCGCCGTGGCGGAGGTGAACAACACCCAGATGGATGCCAAGCAGCTGAGTGAGCAATTCGCCCAGGGCGACGGCACCAACCTGCAGGACGTGGTGGTTTCTCTCCAGAAGGCCAGCCTTTCCTTCCAGGCCATGGTTCAGGTCCGCAACAAGCTGGTTTCCGCCTACCAGGAAGTCATGAACATGCAGGTCTGACGCCTGTGGCCGAACGATCTGAGACCTGATACGGCGCGCGGATGGCCACACCAAACCAGCAATTCCAAAGCAATCCAATACAACGCTTCAATGCCCTTCCCAACGCCCGCAAGATGGGGGTGGTGGTGGCCTTGGCGGCCACGATCGCGTTGATCGTCGGTGCCGTGCTGTGGAGCCGGACCCCGGATTACCGGGTGCTGTTCTCAGGACTCTCCGAACGTGATGCCGGCAGCGTGCTCACCACGCTGCAGACCATGAACGTACCCTACAAGACCGAGGCCGGCGGTGCCGTCATGGTGCCCGCCGACCAGGTCTACGACGTCCGCTTCAAGCTGGCCTCGCAAGGGCTGCCCAGGGGCGGTTCGGTCGGCTTCGAGCTGATGGACAATCCCAAGCTGGGTATGACCCAGTTCCAGGAGCAGGTGACCTACCAGCGCGCGCTCGAAGGCGAACTGGCCCGCACCATCCAGACCCTGGCGCCGGTCGAGGCAGCACGGGTTCATCTGGCGATCCCGAAACCCTCGGTGTTCATCCGCGAGCAGCAGAAACCAACGGCATCGGTGCTGGTCAACCTCTACGCCGGCCGCAGCCTCGAGGCCAACCAGATCGGCGCCATCGCGCATCTGGTCTCCAGCAGTGTGCCCGACCTGCTGGCCAACAACGTCACCGTGGTCGATCAGGCCGGCAACCTGCTGACCAGCCGGAACGATTCCGCCTCGCAGCGCGGCCTCAGTTCCAACCAGTTCGATTACGTCCGCGAACTGGAAGGCTATTACGCCCAGCGCATCCAGGCCATCGTCAGTCCGCTGGTCGGCGGCAACAACGTCAAGGCGGAGGTCCGCGCAGACCTGGATTTCTCCGAGGACGAATCGACCAGCGAGTCGTACAAGCCGAACCCGAGCCCGGAAACCCAGGCCGTGCGCAGCCAGCAGACCTCGCAGGAAACGGGTGGTGGCGGCAACCAGGCCGGCGGCATACCCGGTGCCTTGACCAACCAGCCGCCGGGCCCGGCTACCGCGCCCCTGAATGCGCCCGCCGGCGCCAATGCCGGAGCGAACCCGGCAGGCAACGCCGCGGCCGGGCAGGCCGGGGGCGGCAGCCGGCGCGACAGCACGACCAATTTCGAATTGGACAAGACCATCCGTCATGTCCGCGAGCCGGTGGGCCGCGTCAAGCGCCTGTCGGCCGCCGTGGTGATCAATTACCGCACCAGTTCAGAGCCGGACGCCAAGCCGACCCCGATTCCGCCCCAGGAACTCGAGCAGATCAGCAATCTGGTCAAGGAGACGCTCGGTTTCAACCAGGCCCGCGGCGACACCGTCAACGTGGTCAACGCCGCCTTCACCGAGACCAAGGTCGAAGCGATCGAAACGCCGCTCTGGAAGGATCCGGACAACGTTTCCCTGGTCAAGGAACTGCTGAAGAATCTGCTTATCTTCGGCCTCGCCTTCTATCTGGTGTTCGGAGTCCTGAGGCCGCTGTTGCGGGATCTGGTGCGTGCGCCGGAGGCGGTGATGTCTGAGGGACCTGCCATGGAGGGCGGACTGGGCGAAACGTTCGGCGGCGAGGGTGGCATGGTTTCGTCGGAAGAGCAGCTCCATGCCGACAGCTATCAGCATAATCTGAATTCGGTACGTGATTTCTCGAAGCAGAATCCCAAGATTGTCGCTGATGTGGTCAAGGAATGGATGGCCAAGGAATGAGCGACGAGGGCGTCCACAAGAGCGCGATCCTGATGCTGGCCCTGGGCCATGACGAGGCCGCCGAGGTGTTCAAGTTCCTTGGCCCCAAGGATGTCCAGCGCCTGGGTACCGCCATGGCCAACATCGGCAACGTCAACCGCGGTCATATCGAAACGGTGCTGGCCGACTTCCGCAAGGAAACCGAGGGCCGCGTCAACCTGGCCGACAGCGATGACTATATCCGCTCGGTGCTGACCAAGGCCCTGGGCGACGACAAGGCGGCCCACCTGCTCGATCGCATCCTGCAGGGCAATGACAACGCCGGCATCGAAAGCCTGAAATGGATGGATGCCAGCTCGGTCGCGGAGATGATCCGCAACGAGCACCCCCAGATCATCGCGACCATCATGGTGCATCTCGAATCGGATCATGCCAGCGAGATACTCAACATGCTGCCTGAGCGGCTGCGCAACGACGTGCTGCTGCGCATCGCCACCCTGGAAGGCGTGCAGCCGATGGCGCTGCGGGAATTGAACGAGGTGCTGACCCAGTTGCTCGCCGGCGGCGAGCGGGGCAAGAAGAGCGCCCTGGGCGGTGTCAAGTCGACTGCCAACATACTCAACTACATGGGCAGCACGGTCGAGGCCTCGGTGCTGGCCAGCATCCGCGAGAACGATCCGGACCTGGCCCAGAAGATCCAGGACCAGATGTTCACCTTCGACAACCTGCTCGAACTGGACGACCGGTCGGTGCAGTTGCTGTTGCGCGAGGTCCAGTCGGAATCGCTCATCATCGCCCTCAAGGGCACCTCCGAGGAACTCAAGGACAAGATCTTCAAGAACATGTCCAGCCGGGCCGGCGAGGCGCTCAAGGAGGATCTCGATTCGAAGGGACCGGTCCGCCTGTCCGAGGTCGAGGCCGAGCAGAAGGAAATCCTCAAGGTCATCCGCCGCCTCGCCGACGAGGGCCAGATCGTGCTCGGCGGCAAGGGCGGCGAAGAAGGCATGATTGAATGACCTCGCCGGTCATCCCCAAGGAAAACCTGACCGCCTACCAGCGCTGGGAGTTGCTGGGTTTCGACGACAAGCCTGCCGCAGCTCGACAGGGTACGCCGGAAGATGAACTGGTTGCCTCCCTGCCCACGGCCGAGGAACTCGAGCGCATGCAACAGCAGGCGGCGCAAGAGGGCTTCAAGAGTGGCCATGAGGAAGGTTACAAGGCCGGCTACGCGGCCGGCAGGAAGGCCGCCGAGGCCATGGCCGCCCGGCTGGGGGCCATGGCCTCGGCGCTCGATCAGGAACAGCTCCACCAGGATGAGGAAATCGCCCGTGAGCTGCTCGATCTGGCCCTGGCCGTATCCAGGCAGATGGTGCGCACGGCCTTGCGGGTCAAGCCGGGCATCGTCCAGGAAGCCATCCGTGAGGCGCTGACGGAACTGCCGAGCCTGAGCGGGCACCTGCGCATCCTGGTGCATCCGGAGGATGTCGAGCCGCTGCGGGAATTCATGGAGTCGGAGCATGGCCACTTCTCCTTCAAGGTGGTGCCGGACAGCCGGCTAGAACGCGGTGGTTTCCGGATCGAATCGAGCCACTGCGAAGTGGATGGGCAACTGCCCGTGCGCTGGCGCGAGATCGTCGACTGTCTCGGTAGCGACAGCGAATGGCTGGAGTAAGAAGCGAGGCTTTCGCCACTTACCTTCGGGACTGCCAGGAAGCGGTGGGTCAGGCTACGCCCTGGAACGTGACCGGACGCCTGACCAAGGTGGCCGGGCTGGTCATGGAGGCCTCCGGCATCAAGCTGCCGACCGGAGTCAATTGCCGGGTATATATGCCGCAAGGCCAGCAGGTGGATGCCGAGGTGGTGGGCTTCCATGGCGACCGGCTCTATCTCATGCCGTCGACCGATGTGTTCGGCCTCGGCCCCGGCGCCATCGTCGAGCCCTATCGCAGCTGCAACTTCGAATATCCCCGGATCCGTACGGCCTATACGCGCAAGCGCCGGATCGAGGACCGTATCCGGCAGGTGGCGGTCGGGCCCGAGATGCTCGGGCGCGTGGTCGACGGCGCCGGCAGGGTACTCGATCGCCAGGGCATACTGGAGCCATCCAGGCGGGTGCCGTTGTACAGCCGGCCATTCAATCCGATGGAGCGCGAGCCGATCAGGGAAGTGCTTGATGTCGGCGTGCGTGCCATCAATGCCCTGCTGACGGTCGGCCGTGGTCAGCGCATGGGCCTGTTCGCCGGCAGCGGCGTGGGCAAATCGATGCTGCTGGGGATGATGGCCCGCTATACCACGGCCGATGTGGTCGTGGTCGGCCTGATCGGCGAACGCGGCCGCGAGGTCAAGGAGTTCATCGAGAACATCCTGGGCGAGGAGGGGCTCAAGCGGGCCGCCGTGGTTGCTGCGCCGGCCGATTCGCCGCCCTTGCAGCGCCTGCACGGCGCCGCCTATGCCACCGCGATCGCGGAATACTTCCGCGACCAGGGCCTGAACGTGCTTCTGATCATGGATTCACTGACCCGGTTCGCCCAGGCACAACGGGAGATCGCCCTCGCGGTGGGCGAACCGCCCGCGACCAAGGGCTACCCGCCCTCGGTGTTTGCCAAGTTGCCGCAACTGGTGGAACGGGCCGGCAACGGCCGCCAGGGCGGTGGCTCGATCACCGCCTTCTACACCGTGCTGGTGGAGGGCGACGACCAGCAGGATCCGATCGCCGATGCCGCACGCGCGATCCTGGACGGTCACATCGTGTTGTCGCGCCTGTTGGCCGACCAGGGTCATTATCCGGCCATCGACATCGAGCAGTCGATCTCCCGGGTGGTCACCGAACTGTTGAGTCGGGAAGAATTGAATCAGGTGCGCCGGTTCAGGAGCCTGTATGCCCGCTACCAGCGCAGCCGCGACCTGATCACCATCGGCGCCTACGCCAAGGGCAACGATAGTCTGCTGGACGAGGCCATCGCGCTGTACCCGCGCATGGAAACCTTCCTGATGCAGGACTTCCTGGACCAGGAAAACTATATGGTCAGCCGTGAACAGCTGACCGGTCTGTTGTCCTGAACGCGAACGGCCCGCGCTGACGGGCCGTTCGGCGTGGGCTTACTCCAGTTCGCGCGAATTCTTCGCCAGGCGATACCAGAGGAACAGGCCCATGGCGACAATGAATGCAAGGGTGAACAGGCTGAGCAGGCCAACATCGCTGCTGAAGAGGTCTAACAATACGGCCATCGTAGTCTCCTAGTGGTACGCCCTAAGGCTGGGTTGATGAGTGCTGCGGTGAGGAAAGCTGGTTCGCCACCGCAAGCAGTGTCGAACCGACAAATGGGGCCTGCCATTGCCCGGTGATCCGCCAGGATTTGTCGCTCGGCGACAATTCAAGGTAGCGCTTGCCGGCAGGGACACTGGCGTAAGCGGCGGCGTATTCGTTTTCGCCGATGCGGTTCAACTGAAGCACCATATCCATGGCCGCATTGGTCGGGTGGGCCAGGGTCAGGATCAGGTTCTCCGGAGGGGTCGCGAAATTGCCGTCCAGACTGAGCGCCAGACGGCCTGGTTCTGCAATCATGGTCGCTCCGACGGCCAGTTCGGCCGCCTTGCGGTCGCGGTCGACGACCATTTCAAAGCCCTTGCCCACCTTGGCGTAATCGCCCATGGCCGGGGTGTCGGCGTAGCGATAGGCGATCATCACCGTGGTGATGCCACCGATCACAGCGGCGAGAGGCAGGGCGATGATCAGCCAGACCATGGGTTCACTCCACCAGGGCGTCTTTTTTTCCAGCATCGTATTCATCATGGTCTCGCTCATTTCAGGAAGCTGGATTTGGCTTCGCGGACCAGACGGTCATTGTCCAGGGCGCGAATCTCGAACATCACCGGCTGGGTCGGCCGATTGATCGCCATGCGTGAGGCCTCGAGCGTGACGTTCAGGTTTGCGGTGCCCAGGGCCGGAATGTCGATCCTGTCGCCGCTGGTGACCTTGAGGCCATCGATGCCCTTGGCCGTGATCGCATACTGATGCGGCATGCCGTCCATGTTGATGATCTGCAGGCGGTAGATGTTCTCGATGCCGCCGGTCGGGCTTTCCCGGGACAGGGTCAGGCGGTCCCGGATCACGTCGACCCGCAGGGGTATCCGCTGCGACAAGGTGACCAGGAAGGCAACGATGATGCCGGTGAAGATTGCCGTGTAGAACAGTGTCCGGGGCCGGAACACGTGCTTGAGGATGTCCTTGTCGGCATACTTGCCGTCGATGACGTTCTGGGTCGAATAGCGGATCAGGCCCCTCGGATAGCCCACCTTGTCCATGACCTGGTCACAGGCGTCG
>JBAZLW010000005.1:0-25662 GCA_041650095.1 Hydrogenophilaceae bacterium
TAGCGCCTCATCCGGGTGCAACTCCCGAAATCACGCCACACCCCTCGCGGGATATGACGTACCCCGTAAGGTGGCTACATTGTCAGAGCGCTCGGCACCCCACCGTTACCAGTGGCGCGCTGCTCCTAGACTACTGGGGGCTGAACCCCAGGATCAATTCATCCCTTTCGGGAGCTGATCAATTACTTGTGCAGCCTTCGCTGCATAGGTTGGCCAAGGTTGCCCTTGGCTCCGATTTAAGTGCCCGAGGTTTCCCCCACTGACACCGATGCCGGTTTTCTCGGAATTAGCGCTCCGAGTAGGCCGACGGACCTATGCGACTCGCGTCGCACGCTTGGGAAGCTGCCGTTCTACCATTGAACTACACCCGCGTGGTAAGCTTGCGGCCCGCATGTTACTGGATTTGGACGGTTAAATGATAGCGATAACCGTCAACGGCGAGACCCGCCGTTTCGATACCCCGCTGGGAATTTCCCGCCTCCTGGACCTGCTCGAACTGACCGGAAAACGCCTGGCGGTCGAGGTCAACGGCGAGATCGTGCCCAAGAGCCAACACGCCACCACCCTGCTCAACGACGGCGACAAGCTGGAGATCGTGGTCGCGGTGGGTGGCGGCTGACCCCATTCACTTAATTTCAAGCGCTACACGCCATGGACCCACTCGTCATCGCAGGCAAGGCCTATTCATCCCGTTTGCTGGTCGGCACCGGCAAGTACAAGGACTTCGAGCAGACCCGCCAGGCCATCGAGGCCTCGGGCGCCGAGATCGTCACGGTGGCGATCCGGCGCACCAACATTGGCCAGGACCCGAGCCAGCCCAGCCTGCTCGACGCCGTGCCGCCGTCGAAATACACCTACCTGCCCAACACCGCCGGCTGCTACACCGCCGACGACGCCATCCGCACCCTGCGCCTGGCCCGTGAGTTGCTCGACGGCCACGATCTGGTCAAGTTGGAGGTGCTGGGCGACCCGCAGAGCCTGTACCCGAACGTGGTCGAGACCATCAAGGCCGCCGAGGTCCTGGTCAAGGACGGCTTCAAGGTCATGGTCTACACCTCCGACGACCCGATCATCGCCAAGCAACTGGAAGACATCGGCTGCGTCGCGGTGATGCCCCTGGCCTCCCTGATCGGCTCCGGCATGGGCATCCTCAACCCGTGGAACCTGCAGATCATCATCGACCGCATCAAGGTGCCGGTGGTGGTCGACGCCGGCGTTGGCACCGCCTCGGATGCCGCCATCGCCATGGAACTGGGCTGCGCCGCGGTGCTGATGAACACCGCCATCGCCGGGGCGCAGAACCCGGTGCTGATGGCCGGCGCCATGAAGAAGGCGGTCGAGGCCGGGCGCGAGGCCTACCTGGCTGGACGCATGCCCAGGAAGATGTACCAGGCCAGTCCGTCGTCGCCCACGTCCGGGTTGATCGGTTCCTGATGCCCGGCTCGCTCAGCCCTGCCCCTCTGCCGGAAGGCGAAGGGAATGAACAACCGGTCCGCCGCTCGGTAAGGAGCTTCGTCCTGCGTGCTGGCCGCATGGGCACCGGCCAGGCCCGCGCGCTGGAGGAATACGGGCCGCGCTTCCTGATCCCCTACACGCCCGAGTTGCTGGACCTGGAGGCGGCCTTCGGCCGCGCCGCGCCGAAGATCCTGGAGATCGGCTTCGGCATGGGCGACAGCACCGCCACCATCGCCGCCAGCCTGCCTGGCAACGACTATCTCGGCGTCGAGGTGCACACCCCTGGCGTCGGCGCCCTGCTCAAGCGTATCGGCGAAGGCAACCTCACCAACCTGCGCATCGTCCAGCACGACGCCGTCGAGGTGCTCGACCACATGATCGCCGATGCCTCGCTCGACGGCATCCACATCTTCTTTCCCGACCCCTGGCCGAAGAAGAAACATCACAAGCGCCGCCTGATCCAGCCCGCGTTCGTCACCAAACTGGCCAGCAAGCTCAAGCCGGGCGCCTACCTGCACCTGGCCACCGACTGGGAGGACTACGCCGGCCAGATGCTGGAAGTCCTGTCCGGGGAACGCACGCTGGCCAACACGGCCAGGGACTATGCGCCGCGTCCGGATTATCGCCCGCTGACCAAGTTCGAGAAGCGCGGCCTGCGCCTTGGTCACGGCGTCTGGGACCTGATCTTCACCCGCGTATAATCCTTCCCGTCATCTCTGGGGAGAAACCAACATGCAACGACGCGATTTCCTGACCGGCGCGGGCGCCAGCCTGGCCGCCACCGCCCTGGCCGCCTGCGCCAAGAAGGAACAGGCCGCCGCCGGCGAGCTGCCGACCATCCGCTGGCGCTTGGCCTCCAGCTACCCGAAGAGCCTGGACACCATCTACGGCGCCGCCGAGGTGATGGCGAAGCGGGTCGAGGCGATCACCAACGGCAAGTTCCAGATCCGCGTCCACGCCGGCGGCGAGATCGTTCCCGGTCTGCAGGTGCTCGATGCTGTGCAGCAGGGCACCATCGAGTGCGGCCACTCGGCCAGCTACTACTACGTCGGCAAGAACATGGCCTTCGCCTTCGACTGCGCCGTGCCGTTCGGCCTCACCGCCCGCCAGCAGAACGCCTGGATGTACCAGGGCGGTGGCCTGGAACTCACGCGTGAGCTGTTCAAGGAATACAACGTACTCAACTTCCCCGGCGGCAACACCGGCGTCCAGATGGGCGGCTGGTTCCGCAAGGAGGTCAAACAGCTTTCGGACCTGAACGGCCTGAAGATGCGCATCCCCGGCATCGGCGGCCAGATCATGGCCAAGCTGGGCGCAGTGCCGCAGACCCTGGCCGGCGGCGACATCTACCCGGCCCTGGAGCGCGGCGCCATCGACGCCGCCGAGTGGGTCGGCCCCTACGACGACGAGAAGCTCGGCTTTGCCAAGATCGCCAAGCACTATTACTACCCGGGCTGGTGGGAGGGCGGTCCGCAGCTGTCGTTCTACGTCAACATCGACAAGTGGAACGCCCTGCCGGAATCCTACCGTCAGGCCTTCGAGACCGCCTGCATGGAGGCCAACCTGAACATGCTGGCCGCCTACGACACCAAGAACCCGCAGGCACTCAAGCGCCTGGTCGAGGGCGGCACGCAACTGCACGCCTACCCGAAGGACGTGATGGCGGCGGCGCAGAAGATCGCCTTCGAAATCTACGAGGAAGAGGCCGGTAAGAATCCAATCTTCAAAAAGATCTACGAGCCGTGGAAGGCCTTCCGCGAGGCAGAACTGCAGTGGTTCAAGCTGGCCGAGGCCAGCTACACCAACTTCATGTTCGGGCTGTGATGCACCGCTTCATCGCCATTGCCGCCCTGTCCGGGCTGGCCGCCTGCGGCGGCGAAAAACCCGCCGCCACGACCGACCCCGGGGCCAGCAAGTTTGCCAGCGTCTGCCAGGACTGCCATGGCCCGCGCGGCCAGGGCTTGGGCCGTTTCCCGAAACTGGCCGGCCGGCCGGCCGAGGAACTGGCGGCCCGGTTGCGGCAATACAAGACCGGGCACAAGAGCGGCGATATGAGCGACACCATGCGGCCGTTTGCCCAGGCCATGAGCGAGCAGGAAATCAACCAGGTCGCCGCTTACCTGGCGACGCAATAACCGTCGTTCCCGCGCCCCACAGGGATTTCCTTCGGTCATAGGCGGGAACCCGGATTCATATCTACTGGACCCCGCCACGCGGGGATGACGATCTACCGCACCGCCAGCAGTTCGACCTCGAAGATCAAGGTGGCATTGGGCGGGATCACGCCGCCGGCGCCGGAGGCGCCATAGCCCAGGTGCGGCGGGATGGTCAGCTTGCGGCTGCCGCCCACCTTCATGCCGGCGACGCCCTGGTCCCAGCCCGGGATTACGTAACCGCGGCCGAGCGGGAAATCGAACGGCTCGTTGCGATCCTTGCTGGAATCGAACTTCGTCCCGTTCTCCAGCCAGCCGGTGTAATGCACGGACACCGTGCGCCCGGCCTGGGCCAGTTCGCCCTCGCCGACGGTGATGTCCTCGATAATCAGTTCGTTGCTTGCCATTTGACTCTCCAAATAAAAAAGCCCCCGTCCGACCGGACGGGGGCCGCAAGTTCGCAATTCTATCAGCGCAGCACGACCAGCACGACGCGGCGGTTCTCGATCCGACCGGCACGGGTCTTGTTGTCGGCCATCGGCGCTTTACCGCCGTAACCGATGGCCGACATGCGGTGCAGCGGGATGCCACAGTTCATGTTCAGGTAATTCCTGACTTCTTCGGCACGCGCCAGGGACAGCTTGTTGTTGTAGGCCTTGCTGCCGGTGGTATCGGTATGACCCTGGATCTCGATGTAGACGTTGCTGTTCTCGGACTTCAGCTTGTCGGCAAAGGCATCCAGCTGCTGCTTGGCCTCCTTGGACAGTTCGGCGCCCTCAAGGGAGAAACGCAGGGCGTCGTCGGTCATCACCACTTCATAGAGCAGCTTGCCTTCCGCGAGCTTGCCGGCAGCCGTGGCGCGGGAGAGCGCCTCCTCGGCAGTACGTGAGGCCCCATCGATCCTGGCGGACTGATCCTTCAAGGCGGCATCGGCGCCATCGGCGCGACGATTCAGGCCCTGGATGCTGGCCTCGCTGACAGCGGCACGGCTCTCGACCACATCCACCCGCTTGCTGACTGGCGTCACCTGACCGCCGACATATTCGTGGACGTAGTCCTTGGTGGCACAACCGGCCGAAGCAAATGCGACAGCAGCCATGGCAATGGACAGTCTTTTCATGGAATACACCTCCGGTCTGTTTGAGTGAGGGAAATAATTGCCGGTGACATTAATTAAATCAAGCAAAAGTTGAACAATGAAGACCACTGCTTGCGCCGGTTGCCCAAATAACCACTTTAGCACTAGGCCGATCATCGATGATCGGTTCACTGCTTGCCTATAGCCAAAGAAAAAGCCCCGCCCTTCCAGGCGGGGCTTTTTAGTGCCAATACGATCAGAGCAGGACGACCAGGACGACGCGGCGGTTCTTGGCCCGGCCATCGTGAGTATTGTTGTCGGCCACCGGAGCGTTCTCGCCATAGCCGATGGCGGCCAGCCGGTGCAGCGGGATGCCGCACTTCATGTTCAGGTAACGCTGCACCGACTCTGCGCGCGTGGCGGACAGTTTGAGGTTGTAGTCATCGCTACCCTTGGCGTCGGTATGCCCCTGGATCTCGATGTAGACGTTGCGGTTTTCCGACTTCAGCTTGTCGGCAAAGCCATCGAGCGACTTCTTGGCCGTATCGCCGAGAACCGCGCTGTCAAACTCGAAGTGCAGGGTGTCATCGGTCAAGACCACTTCATAGAGCAGTTTGCCCTCGGCCAGCTTGCCGGCCGCCTCGGCACGGGCCAGGGCCTCCCGGGCAGTTTGCGAGACACCCTGGAGGGCGGTCGCCATCCTGTCGACCTTGCCGGAAACCGGGGTCACCTGGCCATCGACATATTCATGGACATAATCCTTGGTGGCGCAACCCGTGGTGGACAACACGACGGCGGCCAAGGCCAAACCGATTTTCCTCATTATCTTCTCCTGTTTTTTATGCGGACGCAGAATAGTCGACTTCAAGCCGCGCAAAATCAAGAAAATAATAAAAAATAATGATAAAAATCATCTCTTTATAAGTATTTAATGATTTATTCATTTTATCCAGCGGCTAGCCTGAACCCGCCCCAGGCACCCCCCGGATTCCACGATTACCCAGGCATGACCAAGCGATCCAAGGCCGCCGGACCTCGACAACGGCGCGTGCCCTCAGTGCGCCAAGACCATGCCCGGAAAACTCAGCACCAGTATCACCATGACCACCTGGATGATCACGAACGGAATCGCGCCCCAGTAGATATCCGAGGTCTTCACCTCGGCCGGGGCCACGCTGCGCAGGTAGAACAGAGCGAAGCCGAACGGCGGGTGCATGAACGAGGTCTGCATGTTGATGCCGAGGAGGACGCCGAACCAGACCAGGTCGATGCCCAGCTTGTGCGCCACCGGCGCCAGCAAGGGCACGATGATGAAGGCGATCTCGAAGAAATCGAGAAAGAAGGCCAGGGCGAACACCAGCAGGTTGACCACCAGCAGGAAGCCGAGCACACCGCCGGGCAGCGCGGTAAGCAGGCTTTCCACCCAGAGGTCGCCGTCGACGCCGCGGAATACCAGCGAGAACACCGTCGAGCCGATCAGGATGAAGATCACGAAGGTGGTCAGCTTGGAAGTGGAATCCATCGCCTGGCGCAACATGACGCGATTCAACCGGCCCTTGGCCCAGGCCAGCAGGAGGGCACCGGCCGCGCCCATGGCGCCGCCCTCGGTCGGCGTCGCGATGCCCAGGAAGATGGTGCCCAGGACCAGGAAGATCAGGATCAGCGGCGGCAGCATGGTCGCCAGCGCCTTGGCCAGCAGGGCACTGCCGGACAGGCTGCGGGCCGCGACTGGCAGGGCGGGTGCGGCGGCGGGCCGGAACAGGGTCACCGCAACGATGTAGGCGACATAGAGCGCGGTCAGCGTCAGGCCAGGCACCATGGCGCCGCGGTACATGTCGCCCACCGAGACGCCCAGCTGGTCGGCCAGGACGATCAACACCAGCGAGGGCGGGATGATCTGGGCCAGGGTACCGGAGGCGGCGATGACCCCGGTGGCCAGGCGCTTGTCGTAGCCGTAGCGCAGCATGATGGGCAGGCTGATCAGGCCCATGGCGATTACCGAGGCGGCCACCACACCGGTGGTCGCGGCCAGCAGGGCGCCGACAAAGACCACCGCATAGGCGAGGCCGCCGCGCACCGCGCCGAACAGCTGGCCCATGGTCTCCAGCAGTTCCTCGGCCATGCCGCTGCGCTCCAGGATCAGGCCCATGAAGGTGAAGAATGGGATCGCCAGCAGGGTGGCGTTGGCCATGATGCCGAACACCCGCTCGGGCAGGGCCTGCATCAGGGAGAACTCGAAGAAACCGGACTGGATGCCGATGAAGGCGAACAGCAGGCCGTTGGCGGCGAGCGAGAAGGCGACCGGATAGCCGAGCAGGAGGAACACCACCAGGCCAAGGAACATCAGGGGCGCCATGAGTTCGAAGCTCATACCACCTCCGCCGCAGCCTCTTCCTGCAACGCCCCTTTGCCGGCCAGGAAGGCCGCCCGCTTGATGCTTTCGGAGAGACCCTGCAGGGCCAGCAGGGTAAAGCCGACCGGGATCAGCAGCTTGATCGGCCAGCGCGACAGGCCGCCGGCGTCGGGCGACATCTCGCCGATGGCCCAGGAATCGGCGAAACCGGTCCAGCCCAGCCAGGCGATGATCAAAGCGGTCGGCAGCAGGAACAGCAGGCCGCCGGTCAGGTCGATCCAGGCCCGCGTGCGCGGCGAGAAGCGGCCGTACAGGATGTCGATCCGGACGTGGCCGTTGTGCTTCAGGGTGTAGCCGGCGCCGAGCAGGAAGATGGCCGCGAACAGATACCACTGGATCTCCAGCCAGGCGTTCGAACTCATGTTGAGGCTGTAGCGGGACAGCGCATTGCCGGCCGACACCAGCACCGCGACCAGGACCAGCCACATGGCGAAGCGGCCGATGCGTTCGTTGAGGGCGTCGATCAGGCGCGACAGGGTGAGCAGCAAGTCCATGGTTCTCCTCAAACCGCGCCACCCGCCCGCAACAACTCCGCCAGTCGCTCGGCCACCTGGCGGTAGCCCGCGGCGTTGGCGTGGATGGTGTCGGACTTGAGTTGGCGGTCATGCAGGACGTCATCGAAGATCTCGTCTTCATAGGCGAGGTCGAATTCCTTGGCGATCGACGCGTAGAACGCCGGCGCGCCGCCGAGCAGGCTGGGTTGCGGCACACCGATCAGGACCACCGCCACGCCGCGGTCGCGGGCCATACGCACCATGGTGCGCAGGTTGGCCGCGGTGGTCTCGGTAGGCACCCGGCGCAGCATGTCGTTGCCACCCAGGCAGAGCAGGAGCAGGCGCGGGTTGTACTCGTCGAGCTGCGCGCCCAGGCGCTCCAGCCCCTCCGCCGTGGTCTCGCCCGACACCCCGGCATTCACCACCCGGCGGCCGATCAGGCCGGCGAGCTGGGCAGGATAGGCCTGTCCCGGCGCCACGCCAACCCCGGCGGTGAGGCTATCGCCGAAGGCGAGCACGACATCGTCCGGCCCCAGCGATGGCAGCGACGGGGCCCGGCTGCAGGCGGCGAGCAGCAGACCAGACAAGGCAACAACGAAAACCATGCGTACCGCATCAAACACCGTCATCCCCGCGCAGGCGGGGATCCAGTTTAATTCGGCTGGGTTCCCGCCTGCGCGGGAACGACGAAACCATCCATCACGATATGACACCCTGGCCGCCCCTCAGGACCCCGCCAGCGTCATGCGCTCGATCAGGATCGAGCCGACCTGGCGCGAGCCACGCACCTCGATATCGGTGCCGATGGCCTGGATACCCATGAACATGTCCTTGAGATTGCCAGCCACGGTGATCTCCTCGACCGGGTAGGCCAGCTCGCCGTTTTCCACCCAGAAACCGGCGACGCCGCGCGAATAGTCGCCGGTCACCATGTTGAGGCCGTGGCCGAGCAGTTCGGTGACCAGGAGGCCGGTGCCCATCTTCTTCAGCAGTTCCTCGAACGACTCGCCTGTCGAAGGCACAATCAGGTTGTGGTTGCCGCCGGCGTTGCCGGTACTCTGCATGGCCAGCTTGCGGGCGCTGTAGCTGGACAGGAAATAGCCCTCGACCACACCGTCCTTAACCGCGTCGCGGTCACGGGTGGCGACGCCCTCGCTGTCGAACGGCGAACTCGCCAGGCCCTTCTTGATGAACGGTCGCTCCTGGATCTGCACGAAGCTTGGAAACACCTGCTTGCCGAGGCTGTCGAGCAGGAAGCTGGACTTGCGGTACAGGTGGCCGCCCGACACCGCCGAAACATAGCTGGCGATCAGGCCGGTGGCGATCGGAGCCTCGAACAGCACCGGGCATTGCCGGGTGTCCAGCTTGCGCGCGTTCAGCCGGCGCACGGTACGCTCGCCGGCGCGCCGGCCGACCGCTTCGACCGGATCCATGTCGGCGGCGGCGCGCGCTGTGGTGTACCAGTAGTCGCGCTGCATGCCGTTGTCGTCCTCGGCGATCACCGCGCAGGACACGCCATGGCGCGAGGACGGATAGCCGCCCATGAAGCCGAGCGAATTGGCATAGACGAACTGCGATTCCTGCACGCTCACCCCGGCCCCCTCGGAATTGCTGATCCGGGGGTCGACCGCCAGCGCGGCCGACTCGCAGGCGCGGGCCAGCTCGGTGGCGGCCTCGACCGTGATGTCCCAGGCGTAATGCAGATCGAGGTCGGGGATGTCCCTGGCCAGCAGGCCGGCATCGGCCAGGCCGGCGCAATCGTCCTCGGCGGTGAAGCGGGCGATCGCCAGCGCCTTGTCCACCGCGCGGCTCAGGGCATCCCGGGAAAAATCGGAGGTCGAGGCATGGCCGCGGCGCTGGCCCACGTAGGTGGTCACCCCGATACCCTTGTCCTTGTTGAACTCGATGGTCTCGACCTCGCCCTTGCGCACATTGACGCTCTGGCCGAAGCCTTCGGAGACCTCCACCTCGGCGGTGCTGGCGCCGGCCGCGCGGGCCAGGTCGAGGACCTGGGCGGCGAGATCGCGCAGATGGGATTCGGAGTAGGAAAAACGCTTGTCCGACACGGTGGAAGCCCTGTTCAGGATGCAAAGGCCGGTATCATACCAACGTTAGCCACCCGCACCGTCCGTCATGTCGCACGAAGACACCGAATTTGAAGACCCCGACTACGTCAGCAAATCGCAGCGCAAGCGCGATGTCGAGGCACTCCAGGCCATGGGCACCGAACTGGTCAAGCTGTCGCGCGACCGGATCAAGAAGATGGACCTGCCCGAGGATCTGCGCATGGCGGTACTGGAATGCCAGCGCATCACCAGCCACGGCGCCCTGCGCCGGCAAATGCAATTCATCGGCAAGCTGATGCGCAACGTCGATCCCGAGCCGATCGCCGAGCAACTGGCCGAGGTCCGCGGCGAGTCCGATGTCGCCAAGGCGCGCTTCCACGACCTGGAGCGCTGGCGCACCCGGCTGCTGGAGGACGACGCGGCGGTCACCGAATGGCTGACCCGGCATCCCGATGGCGACGCCCAGCAGATCCGGCAACTGATCCGCAACGCCCGCAAGGAAGCCGAGCTCGGCAAGCCACCAAAGTCGAGCCGGGAACTGTTCCGGGTGCTGCGCGACTCGGACTGAACCGTGCCGGTCTAGCGGACCATACCAAACAGCCTGGCCAGCCAACCCCTGTCATCTCCTTGATCCTGAGTCCGCGCGGGCGACAACGGGTTGCCGCCGCCCGGCGCAGCGACCCTGGCACCGGCCGGAGGCCAGTCGGCGGCCGGCATGTGGCGCAAGCTTTCAGTCGTCCAGACCTGGTTTGACCAAAAATCCCTGACCGTATCCCGGTCGCCGCTGCGGGCGATGTACCAATGATAAAAAGGGTACGGGTTGCCTGACTGCTCGCCGACCAGGATGCAACGACCATCAAGATCCGCTGCGGCGGCAGCCTGGCCAAACAGGTGTGCGGAAGCCGACACCGGTTCCGGCAGGCGTATCCCGGCACTCCGCGCCAAGGCGGCGACGAAGCGCCCCGCAACGGCCGCGACAGGTTCGGAAACCGCCCAGACGAAATCCGGCTCCGTCGCATCCTCCTCGGCCAATTCGACATCGGCAGCCAGGGCTGCCGTCTCTCGCGCGACACAGAGGGCAACCGGATCACCCGTCGATGCCGCCACGGCAAGCAATCCGGCGTCGCCCACCTCGACCAGTTTCCTGGCCTGTCGTGACAGGGCGTCGACCGACCAATCCGCCAGGGTGCGCAAGGCCTCGCCGAACGGGCTCGCCGTGCGCGGCAACACGCGGTCGCTCGCCTCGACGCGACCCATGGCAGGCGAGCTATGGACCTTGTGCAGCCTGGTCAAAGCATCCCGCGCCGCCTCCGGGACGGCCGTGGGCATCTCGGCCTGCTGCAAGGCCCTAACCAAGCGGAAATAGCGTGCCAAGGCCACAGACTCGCCATAGTACCCCTCGACCGGTCCCGTCGCCGGCGCCAACGCCAATGCCTTGCAGGCGGCCTCTGCAAGGGGCAACAGCGTAGTCTCCTCATGGTCCTGCATGGCCTGGCGATACAGTTCGGCCAAGCCAATCACGAACAGCCGGTCATCGACGGTCATCGCCATGCTCGCCTCCTGTTTCATCCTGCTGCCACCCCCGGTTTGCCGGGTTTTAGTTGGACTGCGCCTCTCCGCCACCGACGGTCGATGATCGGACGTGCGGACAGGCATTATCTGCACTTGTCCGACTGTGGGACAAGCCCGGCACGAGACGCTGAAATCCTCGCCTATAATCGTCCATCGCACTTAGGAAGCCCGCCATGACCGCCCCCCTGCTGATTGCCAAGAACGACCGGGCCGAACTGGTCCTGCTGCCCCAGATGGCCAACCGCCACGGCCTAATCACCGGCGCCACCGGCACCGGCAAGACCGTCACACTGCAAACCCTGGCCGAGCACTTCTCCAACATCGGCGTGCCCTGCTTCATGTCCGACGTGAAGGGCGACCTCTCGGGCATCGCCGTGGCCGGCGGCGGCAACGCCAAGGTGGCCGAGCGGATCGAGAAGCTCGGCCTGGCCGAGCACCGATACCAGGGCCATCCGGTCACCCTTTGGGACCCGTTCGGCGAGATGGGCCACCCGGTGCGCGCCACCATCTCGGACATGGGCCCGCTGCTGCTGTCCCGCATGCTGGAGCTGAACGACACCCAGGCCGGCGTGCTCAACCTGGTGTTCAAGGTCGCCGACGACAACGGCATGCTGCTCCTGGACCTCAAGGACCTGCGCGCGATGCTGCAGTACGTGGGCGACCACGCCAAGGAATTCACCACCGAGTACGGCAACATCTCCAGCGCCAGCGTCGGCGCCATCCAGCGCGGCCTCCTGGCCCTGGAGTCGCAGGGCGGCGAAATGATCTTCGGCGAGCCCATGCTCAACATCGACGACCTGATGCAGAGCGAGCGCGGCAAGGGCGTGATCAACATCCTGGCAGCCGACAAGCTCATGCTGGCGCCCAAGATGTACGCCACCCTGCTGCTCTGGCTGCTCTCCGAACTGTTCGAGAACCTGCCCGAGGCGGGCGACCTGGACAAGCCCAAGCTGGTGTTCTTCTTCGACGAGGCCCACCTGCTGTTCAACGACGCCCCGCCCGCCCTGGTCGACAAGATCGAGCAGGTGGTCCGCCTGATCCGCTCCAAGGGCGTCGGCGTCTATTTCGTCACCCAGAACCCGGCCGACGTGCCCGACAAGGTCCTCTCGCAACTGGGCAACCGGGTCCAGCACGCCCTGCGCGCCTTCAGCCCGCGCGACCAGAAGGCGGTCAAGGCGGCCGCCGAGACCATGCGCGACAACAAGGATCTGGACGAGGCCGCCGCGATCACCGAACTGGGCGTCGGCGAGGCCCTGGTCTCCTTACTGGACGAGAAGGGCCGGCCCGGCATCGTCGAGCGCTGTTTCATCGTGCCGCCCGAGGGCCAGATCGGCCCGATCGCCGACAACGAGCGTTGGCGCCTGATCCAGAACTCCCTGGTGGCCGGGGTGTACGAGAAGGCGGTCGACCGCGAGTCGGCCTACGAGATCATCAAGGCCCGAACCGAGCAGGCCACGGTCCAGGCCCAGGCGGAAGCCCAGGCCAAGGCCGAGGCGAAACAGCAACCGGCCGGCAACGGCGGCGGCATCCTGGGCGACCTGCTCGGCGGCGCCGCGGGCGCCGGCGGCCGGCGCCGCGAGGGCGTGGTCGAGGCCCTGGCCAAGAGTGCCGCCCGTTCCATCGGCAGCCAGGTCGGCCGCGCCATCATCCGTGGCGTGCTCGGCTCCATCCTGGGCCGCCGCAGATAAAAAAGGCCCGGGGAAATCCCCGGGCCCGACTACCTCCCTGGGGGGCTCTTCGCCCCCTTTCAGGTTCAATCCCCGCTGGGTCCGTTATGGCAGTCGTAGCAGGTCACCTGCTGGCCGGCCGCGTAGGTCTTGGTTCGGCCTTCCACGCTGAAGGACCTGGCCGCCTTGACCGTGGCCAACGGGCTGCCCCGGAAATCGGCGCCGTGGCAGTAGGCGCAGGCATTCCGGTTGTTCTCGGCATGGGACTCATGTGCGCTCACCCAGGCGCTGCCGATGGTGTGCATGCCATGGGGGCCGCCGGTCGCGGTGGTCGGCACGGTCTTGTGGCAGGCGGTACATTCGCCGATGGTGCCTGTCCTGCCTTGCACATCCTGGGACAACACATTGTCATTGCGATGCGAACTCGGATACTCGGCATGGGTGGAACCGTGGCAGGCCTCGCACTGCAGACCGCCGTGACCACTGCTGAAGCGATACAACGAGAAGCCGGTCGCAGGCGCGTTGGCATTGGTGGCATAGCGGGCATCCAGCCAGGTCTTCAATATCCCGGTGCTGCTGACCGCCGCCGTCTCGCGCTTGCCGTCGTGGTGACAGGACTGGCAATTCGGCTGATCCAGCCAGCCCACCCGGCCGGAGCGGCCGACATTGGACATGGTGCCGTGGCAGGACTGGCAGTCGATGGTGGGTTTGCCGCCAGCATCCACTGCATTGCCCATGACGCCGCGCAGGCACTTGGTTTCTGATCCCGGGTGGCACTGGTAGCAGGAACTGCGGTTGGTGATGCTGTCGAGCAGGGTGCCGGTGGCCTGATCCTTGACCATGGCATGGTGACCGTGGATGGCCTCGGTCAACGGCTTGACCCCGGCCACGCCGGTTCCCGGCAGGGCATTGGATGCGTGACAGGAGGCACACAGGATGGCCTTGCCGCTGGTTGCCGTGGCCAGCAGGCCGGCGGACAGATAGCCCTTCGCCGCCAGGGCAGACTGGAACTTGCTGCTGCTCAACTGCTTCTGGTCATGCAGGGCCAGGATGTTCTTCTTCCACTCGACCTCTTTCTTGGCATCGGTGATCCAGCCGGTGCTCGGCCGGGCATCCGCGTTGGAGGTCGGCGAGTGGCAGTTCGCACAGCTCATTTCGTCGGACACCGGCAATACCACGCGGGCCTGCGCCAATTGGGTACCGGCGCTGTTGCGCGCGACCACCTTCACCATCGGGTAGGTGTTCTTGCGGAAGGCATCGTCGATCGGCGTGATGGGAATACCCTCAGCCTTGAACTGCTTGCTTGCCGCATCCAGGGACAGGGGTTGCGGCGTCGCCGACGGGGCCTTGTTGCCGGTCAGGCCGACATCCGGCTCCAGAGCCACACCAAAGAAGTCCTCCACGTATTGCCAGAAATTGGTCTTGGTCGAGGAGATGGTGTTGATCGAACCATCCGCATCGGCCATGGCCTCGTAGGTCAGCGTCACGCCCTGGGTCACCACGCCATTGTTGGTCTTGTCGACCAACTGGGCATGCAGGTTGTTGTAGGGCGGCAGGATGGAGAAGATCGAGAAGTCACCGTCCATGCAGTGCATGCCGAGATCGTTCCAGGCCAGCAAGGTGTAGCTCGCGCTTGACGTCGGCGGCGTGGTCGTCGTACCGGTCTTGACCGTCACCGCCACGGTGGCTTTGGAATAACGATCCCTGACCGTAACGCTGGCGGTGCCAACTTGCCTGGCGGTGATCTTCACCGTTCCGTTGGAAATGGCCGCAGACACCACACGGGTATTTGAAACCGACACCCTCAGACTGCCCCTGGCGTTGCTGACGGTAACCGTGGCGACCTGCTTGGGGGCCAGGGTCACGGACTGCGGCGTGACCGTGAATGCAGTAGTGGCGCCCCCGGACGAAGTCTCCTCATCAGATTCCGTGGAAGTGTTGGTCGGCGCGGTCACCGTGACGGCGACGGTAACCCTGGACCTTCTGTCCCGGACACTCAGCGTTGCGCTGCCAGCCCTCTTGGCCGTGATCTTCAGCTTGCCATCGGAGATGCTGGCTACCGCCACATTGGTGTTGGAAGAAGACGCCGACACCGAACCATACGCGTTATATATCTGTAGGGAGGCCACGTCGCCAACCAGCATCTTGACGCTGGTCGCCGAGAGCGAAAGCCCGGACGAGGCCGCACCGGCCATCGCCACAACAAAAGGCAGCACCAAGGCTGCCAGCCACCACCATCCATGTGTTCGCTTCATCTCTCATCTCCTCTTCCAACTCCCCGCCAAGGGGGAAGGGAACCCACCCTGTCCGAAGCGGGATACCCGGACAGTATCGTGTGCACACATTACACATCAATTAAAAAACATACTGCGCACCCGACCTGCATCGGCACAACAAAGCTGAATGCCATGCCCACAGCGTTAATTAAATCCAAACAAACCATAATCAGAGTAGGGTGTTTAGACAGAATACGTGTGCATGTTTAACACGTCAAGAAATTATCGTGCCTTATGGCGATATATCTGGTGCCTACCCCATCCTTCAGGAAAACAATGGCCCCCGGAATGCCGGGCCACTCCGGTTAAAATCAATCAGCCAATATCAGAGACATCGCCATGAGCCATTTCGACAACAAGGCCCGCGAATGGGATAGCAATCCGGAATTCCAGGATCGGGCCAACAAGATCGCCACTGCCATTCGCGCCGAGGTCGCGTTGAACACCCGCATGACCGCCCTCGATTACGGTTGCGGTACCGGTCTGCTCAGTTTCCCGCTCAAGGACGAACTGGGCCGCATCACCCTGAAGGACACCTCAACCGGCATGCTGGAAGTACTGCGGGAGAAGATCGCCGCCCAGGGCGTGGCCAACATGACGGTGCGCCAGACCGACCTGACCGCCGACCCGTTGCCGAACGAGCGCTACGACCTGATCTACTCGTCGATGACCCTGCACCACATCCCGGACACCGTGAAGATATTGGCGGTATTCCACCAGTTGCTGAACCCGGGCGGCCACCTGTGCATCGCCGACCTAGACCAGGAAGACGGCAGTTTCCATGGCCCGGAAATCGACGTTCATCACGGCTTCACTCGCGACGCCCTGGCCGCGCTGGCCAGCCAGGCCGGCTTCACCAAGGTGCGCTTCCGCACCGTGTTCGAGATCGTCAAGCAAAAGGAAGACGGCGAGCGGGCCTATCCGATCTTCCTGATGACCGCCGAAAGAACCTGATCAGAGCCGCTTCGTCATCCCCAGCCAGCCCATCAACAGGCGGGCCAGGCCATACAGGGTCCAGGAGGTGAAACGGGTATACCAGGGCACGTGGCTCCAGTCCCGGCGCTGGATGGCATGCGCACCGCCCGCCATGGCGGCAAACAGGCTGGTCCGCAATTCCATGGCGAAGGCGCGGTCGTACACCACGACATTGGCCTCGCGCGCCAGGAGCAGGCTGAACGGATCGATGTTGCTCGACCCGACTGTCGACCAGACCCCGTCGACCACCGCCGCCTTGGCATGCAGTTCGCTGGCGTGGAACTCGTAGATCTCGATGCGGTTTTCCAGGAAGTAGCGGTACAGGGCTCGCTCGACCATTTGGAACCAGGGATGATCGGTGCGCCCCTGCAGGATCAGCACCACCCTGACGCCGCGCGCGGCGGCGTCGACCAGGGCCTGGCGGAAGCGGCGGCCGGGCAGGAAATAGGCATTGGCGATCAGGATTTCGTGTCTGGCCGCGCGGATCGCCCCTAGGTAGGCGTCCTCGATCTCACGGCGGTGACGGATATTGTCCCGTTGCAGGAATTCCGCCGCCTGCCCGCCGGCCGGTTGCGGCGCCACGGGCAAGGCGGGCCAGCGCCGAGGCCGCCGGCCGATCACGCTCCAGCGCACCAGCAGCCAGAGACGGCGCACCGCCGGGTAGATGTCGGCCAGCAGCGGCCCTTCCACCCGCACCGCGTAATCATGCCGGCAACCGGCGCCGGGCAGGGTGTTGCTGTCGTCGATGATGTTGATACCGCCGATGAAGGCGACCCGGGCATCGATGACCGCCAGCTTGCGATGCAAACGGCGCAGACGGTAGCGACGCAACCGGAAGGTGGCGATTTCCCGGCGGAAGAACATCAGGGCCACGCCGGCCGCGCGCAGACGGCCGGCCAGGGCGGGGGGAAAGGCCCGAGCCCCGAAACCGTCGAGCAGCAGCTTGACCCGGACCCCGCGCCCGGCGGCGCGGACCAGGGCCTCGATCACCGCCAGGCCGATCCCGTCCGGCTCGAAGATATAGCTTTCCAGATGGATCTCGCGCCGGGCCTGGTCGAGGGCCCGAATCAGTTCGGGAAAATACTGCGTACCGCCTGCCAGCAGCGTGATCCGGTTGCCCTCACGGCGGCTCATGCCGGCATCAGTTGTGCGGTCAGCGCGGCGTGGTCGGACAACCTGCGCCAGGCGCTGCCATGATGGACCCGGGCCGAGGCGATCCGGAATCCGCGCACGTAGATGCGATCCAGGGCGAACAATGGCAAGGCCGCGGGAAAGCTCAGCGCCGGGCGCCCCTGGAAGGTCTCGAACACTTCCATCAGGCCCAGTTCCTGGGCCAGATAGGCCGGCGCACGCTGGCGCCAGTCGTTGAAATCACCCGCCATGATCAGCGGTGCGCCGTCCGGCACCAGGTCGCGTATGTGCTGGGAAATACGCTGCAATTGTTTGCGTCTGCCCTGCTCGTTCAGGGCCAGGTGCAGACAGATGGCATGCAGCGGCTGATCCAGGTTGGGCACCGCCAGTTCGCAATGCAACAGGCCGCGACTTTCAAAAACATGCGAGGAGATATCGACATTCTCCCAGCGCAGGATGGGGTAGCGGGCCAGGATGGCATTGCCGTGATGACCGTGGTCATAAACTGCATTCTTGCCGTAGGCCATGTCGGTCCACACATCGCTGGCGAGAAACTCATGCTGCGGCTTGTCCGGCCAGTTGTTGAAACGTTCCGCCCGCTCGGCATGGGAGCCCTGAACCTCCTGGAGAAAGACGATGTCGGCATCGATGACCTTGAGCCTGTCCTTCAGCTCATGCATCACCATCCTGCGGTTGAAGAAGGACAGGCCCTTGTGGATGTTGTAGCTGGCGATATGCAGGAGGGGTTGCAGACCGTCTATCCCGCCTTTGCGCATCAATGCCCACCGGCTGGCTTTGCACCGGCCTTGGCGTCCGGCTTGATCTCGGCTTTGGCGTCCGGCTTGGTCTCAAGCTTTTTGTCGGCGTGGGGTTCCTTCGTGGCTTCGTCCGGCCCGACGACGGGGGCTTGCGGCGGTACCGACTGCATGCTGTTCTTCAACATGTATTCATTCATCTCCTTCCAGCCGGCGAAGATGGCGGACTTCTCGGAATAGGGATTGAGCTTGTAGCAATCCTCCAGACCCCGGCCGGCATGCCGGCAACCACTGCCGACCGCCTTGCCTTCCGCCTCCTGCTTGGCGGGGTCGGGAAGGCCCATGCGCTCCTTGAGCTGATCGCAACCGGCCAGCATAGGCAGCAGCGCGGCGGCGATGGCGATGGCGATACGTTTCATGGCTCTGAATTCCTAGGCAGCGGGATGGATGGATTATCGGCCAAGATCGCCGAGACGGCGAATGGCCTCGGCATTGCTGGGCGAGAAACAGCGCTCCGCCGCCTCGCGCCAGGGCAGCCATTGCCAGGCCAGGTGCTCGCCCTCGGCGAGCCGGACCGGCCCCGGCTCGGGCACCAGCAGGCCGAACACATGCTCGGTGTTGTGCATAGTGCCGGGCGGATAGCGGTGGCGATAGCAGTCGTAGATCTCATAGACGTTGCTGTAGCCCCAGTCAGTCAGGTGATCGGCAACGAGACCCGTCTCCTCAGCGACTTCGCGGACCGCGGTCTGCAGCAAGGTTTCACCCGCCTCCTGGCTGCCGGTGACCGACTGCCACCAGCCGGGATGATCGGCGCGCTCGATCAGGAGCACCCGCAGGTCCGCGCTGTGGATGACCACCAGCACGGAAACGGGCCGCTTGTAGGACAAGGCGCGAAGGCCGGTTTGGCCCCGACGTTCAGCCGGCGCTGGCGGTCGGGTTCGGCGTCGTGTTGCGCAGGCGGATGTGCAGCTCGCGCAACTGTTTCTCGTCGACCTGATTGGGTGCGTCGGTCATCAGGCAGGAGGCGCGCTGGGTCTTCGGGAAGGCGATCACGTCGCGGATCGACTCGGCACCGGTCATCAGGGTGACCAGGCGGTCGAGGCCGAAGGCCAGGCCGCCATGCGGCGGCGCGCCGTATTGCAGGGCATCGAGCAGGAAGCCGAACTTGTTGCGGCGCTCTTCCACGCCGATGTTGAGCGCCTCGAACACCTTTTCCTGGACCGCCTCGCGGTGGATACGGACCGAGCCGCCGCCGACTTCCCAGCCGTTCAGGACCATGTCGTAGGCTTTGGACAGGGCCTTGCCCGGGTCGGTCGCCAGATAGTCCTCGTGGCCGTCCTTGGGCGCGGTGAACGGGTGGTGCAGGGCATCCCAGCGCTTCTCGTCCTCGTTGTATTCGAACATCGGGAAATCGACCACCCAGAGCGGCGCCCAGGCGCGGCCGTCGACGTGGCCCTTCTCGTGGCCGATCTTCAGGCGCAGGGCGCCGAGGGCGTCGTTGACCACCTTGGCCTTGTCGGCCCCGAAGAAGATGATGTCGCCGTTCTGCGCGCCGGTGCGCTCCATGACCACTTTCAATGCTTCTTCGCTCAGGTTCTTGACGATGGGTGATTGCAGACCGGTCTCGTTCAGTTGCCTGACGTCGTTGACCTTGATGTAGGCCAAGCCGCGGGCACCGTAGATCTTGACGAAATCGGTGTAGCCGTCGATCTCGCTCCGGCTGATGGCGGCACCGCCCGGCACGCGCAGGGCGGCGACACGACCGTTAGGGTCGTTGGCCGGGCCGGAGAAGACCTTGAAGGCGACCTCCTGCATGACCTCGGTGACCTCGGTGATCTCCAGGGTCACCCGCATGTCCGGCTTGTCGGAACCGTAGCGGGCCATCGCTTCCGAATAGCCCATGCGCGGGAAGGGGTTGGGCAGGTCGATGTCCTGAGCCTTCTTGAACATGTCGCGGATCATGCCCTCGACCAGGGTCATGATGCCCTCCTCGTCCATGAACGAGGTCTCCAGGTCGACCTGGGTGAATTCGGGCTGGCGGTCGGCGCGCAGGTCCTCGTCGCGGAAGCACTTGGTGATCTGGAAGTAGCGGTCGTAGCCGGCCACCATGAGGAGCTGCTTGAACAGCTGGGGCGACTGCGGCAGGGCGTAGAACATGCCGTCGTGGACCCGCGACGGCACCAGGTAGTCACGCGCGCCTTCGGGCGTCGAGCGGGTCAGCATCGGGGTTTCCACCTCGATGAAGCCGCTCTGGTCCAGGTAGTCGCGCATCAGCTTGGACACTCGGTAGCGCAGCATCATGTTGGCCTGCATGGCCGGCCGGCGCAGGTCCAGGTAGCGGTATTGCAGGCGGATGTTCTCGGACAGGTTCTCGTCGTCGAGCTGGAACGGCGGCGTCAGCGAGGGATTGAGCACCTCGAGTTGCTGGGTCAGGACCTCGACCAGGCCGGTCGGCAGGTTGGCGTTCTCGGTACCCTCGGGACGCGCGCGCACCTTGCCGACCACCTTCAGGACGAATTCGCCACGGACATCCTCGGCAATCCTGAACGACTCGGGAGTATCCGGATCGATCACCACCTGGACGGTGCCCTCGCGGTCGCGCAGGTCGATGAAGATGACGCCGCCGTGGTCACGCCGGCGATGTGCCCAGCCGCACAGGGTGATGGTGTTGCCGATGTCCGTGGCGCGCACTGCGCCGCAATAATGACTACGCATGGTTCAGGTTCCTAGTTCGAAAGCTTCAGTCGCCGGGGTAGGTGTTGGCGAGGGTCTTGGTCTGGGGCGCCGCAACGCCCATGGAGACGATGTATTTCAAAGCCAGGTCGACGGAGATGTCCATCTCGATGGTCTCGCTGCGCTTCACATAGAAGTAGAAGCCGTTCACCGGGCTGGGCGCGGTCGGGATGAACACCGCCAGCCAATCCTCGCCCAGTTCGGTCTTCACTTCGTACGGCACGTTGGTCTGGAAGGCCAGAGACCAGGCCTCGGGATGCGGGTAGTGCACCATCAGCACCTTGCGGAAGGCATGGCCGTTGCCCGACAGCAGGGTGTCGGAGACCTGCTTGACGCTGCCGTAGATGGACTTCACCACCGGGATGCGGTTGAGCATGGCCTCCCACATCTTCAGCATGCGCTGGCCGAGCAGGTTGCCGGCCAGCAGGCCCGTCATCAGCACGACCACGAGGGTCAGCAGCACGCCCAGGCCCGGGATGCGGAAACCCAGCCAGTAATCCGGCCGCCAGTGCTCCGGCAACAACAACAGGGTCTGGTCCATGAATGCGACCAGGGCGGTGATCACCCAGACCGTGATGCCCAGGGGCACCAGGATCAGCAGGCCGGTCAGGAAATAACGTTTGACGTGTGTGGTGGTCATAAGAAACTAAACGGCCAAACGCCATAGGCGTTTGGCCCGATCGCCCGGTCTGGTTTCAGTTCGACGCGGCGCAGGGGCAGCAGCCACCCTCGGTGCTGCAGGATGCCGGCTTGGCGCCGGAGTTCTTGAAGTCGGTCGCGTAATAGCCGTTGCCCTTGAGGGCGAAGCCCGCGGCGGTCAACTGCTTGCTGAACGACTCGGCGCCACACTTCGGGCAGGTGGTCAGGGGCGCATCGCTCACCTTCTGCATCACGTCTTCGGCGTGGCCGCAGGCAGCACACTTGTAGTCATAGATAGGCATGGCAAACTCCAAAAATCGATGTTCGACGGATTATATCAACGTAATCTTATATTTAGGGCGCAACAAACCGATTTCAACCCGTCCGGCCGGCTCGCCTTGCGCTCACCAGGACAGGCGCAAGGTTATGAAGGCCTGGCGCGCCACCACGTAGTAATCGAATTCCTGGTGCCGGCCATTGAGGTTTTGCCAGGTCAACGCGATCTCGTCATCCGCGCCCGTCGATCAACACCTGCATGCGCCGGGCCTGGACATTGCCGAGGCCATGGTTGACCACGACCGGCGAGCCGCCCGGCCAGTCCGCCACCAGGAAGCCGGGCACCAGTCGGAACGGATCGTGGATCTCGGTGAAGCCGGAGGCCCGGATGGTTTCCCGGTCGATTGTGCGATACGCGACGCGGTCAGGACCATGGACATGTGGGCCAGGAAGACGTCCTCCGTCGCCTCGGCGGCCTGCGCCGCACCAGCCGACAGGGCCAGACCCAGCAGTATATTCAGTCCCTTCAAGTGGTCTGCCTACACAGCACTCGGTCCGGTGTCGTATCGGCCGGCCATCACCAACCCAGCCTCAGGGTGACGAAGGCCTGGCGCTCGGTGTAATTGGCAGTATTACCGCCCAGGAACTCAAGATGCCGGCCGTTGGCATTCTGCACCGTCAGGGCAATCTCGTCCTCGCTGCCCGGCCGGCCGAAACGCTTGGCCAGTTTGACGTCGACCCGCTCATAGGCGGCCTGACGGTTGCCATCGCCCAGCCAGGCCATGTCGCCAACCTGGTAATAGCCCAGGCTGGCGGCCAGGTCCCAAGGCAGGTGCTTCGACCAGAGCAGGCTGGTGCTGTGCCGGGGCGCACTCCTGGACACATAGTCGGCATCGCCGCCGAACTCGGCTTCGCCGCCCTCGATATCGATCACCGCGTGGGACAGCCGGACTCGACCCAGCACGGCATGGGTCCAGTCGATGGCCAGTTCGCCACCTTTGACCCGAACCGTACCCGGGACATTCTGGAATTCTCCCCCCGGTGCCCAGATCACCTCGGAATAATCTTCCGCATAGACTCGCGCATCCAGTTGCAGCCCCAGCTCCTTGAACCGGGCGACATAACCAAAATCCCGGAAGTCCACCTGCTCGGGCTTGATCCCACCCGACGAGATAAGGCCTGGCAAGGAGTGAGGATACCCCGGAGGAAGGGGGGTCAATATCGGGAAGATTTCATTCGCATCGAACTCGACGATATTGGGGGCGCGATAGCCTGAGCCGGCACTCACGCGCAATGACTGGTTGGGGCTGATCATGTAATTCAGCGCCACACGGGGCGAAGACAGCGTCTCGGTGTTGTAGTGTCGTTCGACCATACCGCCCAGGTGCAATAACCAGTCAGGGGCAAAGCGCCAGTCCAGGTTGCCAAACACCTGCCACGCGGTACCCTGCAAAACGCCCTTGCCGTAGAAATAATGACTCGAATCGATCCGATCCCGGCGCAGGGAGGCACCCCAGACACCTTGCAAGGCATCCGAAAAACGGTGCGTCTGCTGGAACTCCAGATCATCGCGCCGCGACTTAAAGCTCAGGTCGGCCAGGACCTCGATCGCGGGCGGGATGATGACCGTGGCAACGTAGCGCTCCTGGTCGCTCTGTCGGTAATGAAAATAGCGCAGCAGCAATTCCGATCCCGGGGCATAGTTCTTGTGCCAGGCGATATGAAACGTGGCGTTGTCGACGTCACGGTCGTGGTAAGGCTCATCGATACTTTTGGAGGTCCCCTTCAGATCGGTTCCCTGGGCAAGACTGAAATCGGCGTTGATTTCCTGGTCCAGGCTCGGGCGATAGCTGAATTCCGTGCGCAAGGTCTGCCGTTCGTTGGTTTCCCGGCGATAGTAGCCAGGCCGGGGCAAATCCCGGAACGGGGTCGCCGATCGGTCGGAGGCGCTGATACGCCAGTCGAAGTGCTCGTCCCGGCGGCCGAGACGCACATAGTTGTCGGCAAAGCCCCGCTCGCCGCGCGACAACACCAGGACCCCGCCGCTGTCCTCTCCCGGTGAGCGGGTGATGATGTTGACCACGCCGTTGTAGGCCGCCGCGCCGTAACTGGCCTGGTTGGGTCCACGCACGACCTCGATGCGCTCGATGTCTTCCAGCCGCACCGGCAAGTCCTGCCAGTTCACCGTCCCCAGCACCGGATTGACCACCGAGCGGCCATCGAGCATGACCAGCAGGCTATGCGGGTAGCCGGTGCCCATGCCGTGGTTGGCCACGACCGCACCGCCGCCGGCCCAATCCGCCACCTGGAAACCGGGCGCCAGGCGAAGTAGATCATGGACTTCGGTAAAGCCGGAGGCCAGGATGGTCTCGCGGTCGATCACGGTCACCGGCGCCGGCGCATCCAGCGGCGATTGTTCGATGCGCGAGGCGGTCAGCACGGTAGGCAGATCGGCCAGGAAGATGTCTTCCGACAGTTCGCCGGCCTGGACCGTACCGGAGCAAAGCGTCACCAGGAACGCTGATACCAACTTGTTGTTGTTCATGTCGCGTGTGCGCTCATCGAATGTAGCCTGAGGTAATCCACCTTGCCGCTGCCTAGCAGGGGCAGGCTGTCGACCACCTTGATCCGCCGCGGCACGGCGATCTCCGGATAACCCAGGCCTTGGGCCGCGGCCGCCAGTTGTTCCCGGGTCAGGTCGGAATCGGTGGTGAACAGCACGATGGCCTCGCCCCGGGCCAGATCGGCCATGCTGGTGGCGGCGTGCATGGCATCGGCGGAGGCGGCGCGGGCGATATCCTCGACCACCTCCAGCGAAACCATTTCCCCGGCCACCTTGGCGAAGCGGCGCAGCCGCCCGACCACGGAAAGGAAGCCGTCCGGATCGATATCCACCACGTCGCCGGTGTTGTACCAGCCGGGACCGATGTCCGAGAACGGCGGCTCCAGGCGGCCGGGATGGTCGTAGCGGTAGTAGCCCGACATCAGATTGGGACCGCGCACATGCAACTCGCCGCCGTTATGGATGCCCGGTACCGGGGTCAGGCAGGACTCAATGCCCGGCATCAGGCGACCGACGCTGCCGTGCCGGTTGTCCTCCGGAGTGTTGACCGAGAGCACCGGCGCAGTCTCGGTGGCGCCGTAGCCCTCGATGATGTCGATGCCGAACCTGTCCCGCCACAACTCACGTACCGTTTCGGGCAGCCGTTCCGCGCCGGCCACCACATATTTCAGGCTGGCGAAGTCGTCCGGGCCGGCATTGCGGGCATACTGGTTCAGGAAGGTACCGGTGGCGAACAGTACCGTGCAGCGCCGCTCCCGCACCAGTTCCGGGATGACCTTGTAGTGCAATGGGCTGGTGTAGAGCACCAGGCGGGCACCGCTGACCAGGGGGATCAGGGTGCCACCGGTCAGGCCGAAGGAATGGAAGATCGGCAGGCAATTGAAGACCTTTTCCCCCGGCTCGATGGACACCGTAGCCAGAACCTGATCGACGTTGGTCAGCAAGGCGCGATGGGACAGCACCACGCCCTTGGGCTTGCCCTCAGAACCCGAGGTGAACAACACCACTGCCGGCGCTTCGGGATCACCCGCCGGAACGGCCCGGAGCGGGAACCGGATCGCATAGGCCATCAGCCAAAGCTTGTCGGTCAGGCTGAACTGTTCACGCAGGTCCTCGACATAGAGCAGGCGTATGTTGCGCAAACGGGCCACCTCCTCGGTCAGGTTGGCCTTGTCCAGGAAGGCGCGCGAAGTCACCACGGTACGGATGCAGGCGGTATGACAGGCGTTCTGCATGCCCTCCGTCCCGGCCGTGTAATTGAGCATGCAGGGCACGCGCCTGAAGGCGGAAGCGCCGATCATCAGGCACAGGGTCGCGGCCATGTTGGGCATCAGGATGCCGACGTGCTCGCCCTCGGCGCTGATCCGGGTCAGCAGACGGCCCAGGGCCAGAGTCATCTTGACCAGGTCGCCGTAA